>NZ_AJXN01000009.1 GCF_000286355.1 Kocuria atrinae C3-8
CGCTCAGGCGGCCGCCCTCCCCGTCGCCTCGGGTGGTGACGACGCGCTCCCGGCCATGATCGGCACGCCGGCCTTGGCAGCGAGGTCGCGAGCGGCGTCGCCAATCTCGCCGACGTCGCCGCGAGAGTCGACCACCGCGCTCACCTCGATGCCCGCCGAGACCAAGTCGGCCACGAGTGGGTAGCAGAATCATTGGTCGTGGCGACCACCGCGCGGGTGCTGCGGCCACTGCCCAGCGGTTGAGGTAACTGCGCACGGCGGAGGCGAGCATGATGCCGGGGCGGTCGTTGTTGTCGAACACGATGGGCCGCTCGTGAGCGCCGGTCGCCAGCACGACCTGCCCCGCGCGGACGTGCCAGATCCGCTCGCGCGAGACCCCCGGGGCAGGCGTTACGCCCAGGTGATCGGTCCGGCGTTGAACGGCCACCACGTAGTTACTGTCGTAGCTGCCGAAGGCCGTGGTGCGCTGCAGAACGGTGACCTCCGGCTCCCCCGCCAACTCCGCGACGGTGGCCTCGACCCAGGAACGGGCGGGAACGCCGTCGACCTGCTCATCGCTGGCCGAAAGCAACGAGCCGCCGGCGGCGGGCTGTTCGTCCATGAGGATCACCCGCGCACCGGAGCGGGCCGCCTCTCGGGCGGCGGACAGACCGGCGGGGCCGGCCCCGATCACGACCACGTCGGTGTGCGCGTACTTGTGGTCGTAGTAGGCGTGATCGGTGGCCGGATCCAGCTGGCCATCCCCCGCAGGTAGCTGGCGGACAGACCGTCGGTGAGCTCGACCGTGGTGGCCGGAAGCATCGACTCGGCCACGTCCACCGGAGTGCGCGCGGCGATCTTGACCAGCGCGTTGGGCTCCTCGACCCCGGAGGCCATGATGCCCCGCGGCCGACCCAGGTACATCGAGTCGCCACAGCTGATGCGGCCTGCAGCCAGCAGCGCGGAGGCAATGGTGTCCCCCGCGTATCCGGTGAACTCTTGACCGTCCACGGTGAAGTGAACGGGCCGGGTGCGGTCGATACCGGAGGCGGCCACGCGATCGTCGGGCAGGCGGAACGGTTGGGCGTTCATGAGGTGCCCCCTATCGGGGTGGTGCTTGAGGTGCCAGTGGTGGAGGTGCTTGAGGTGGTGCTTGTGGTGGTCTGGGCCGGATGGTCGTCGAGGGAGGGGCGGGGATCACCGACCCGGTAGACGGTCTTGATCTCGTACGTCACGGTGTCGCGGACGGCGTTGAACCAGCGGCGACAACCGGCGGAATGGACCCAGCGTTCGGCGATCAGGCCCTTGGGGTTGCTGCGGTAGAACAGGTACTCCGCCCACTGCTGGTCGGTCAGCTGGAAAGGGTCCTCTGGGTAGGGCACGTGGGCCTCCCCACCGTAGTGGTACTCGGTTTCGTTGCGGGGCCCGCAGTACGGGCATTCGATCAACAACATTTGGCGGCCATCCTTGCTAGTGCGCCACGGCGGCGGCGCCGTGCTCGTCGATCAGGACCCCGGTCTCGAACCGCTCCAACGAGAAGGGTTCGTTGAGGGGGTGGGGTTGGTCCGTGGCGATGGTGTGAGCGAAGGCGAAACCGGCACCCGGAGTGCCCTTGAAACCGCCAGTGCCCCACCCGCAATTGACGTAGAGCTGGCCCACGGGGGTTTTGGAGACGATCGGTGAGGCATCCAGGGTGACGTCCACGATCCCGCCCCACGTGCGCAACACATGGCGCGAGCGAAGATCGGGAACAGCTCCACGGCCGCGGCCATCTGCTGCTCGATCACGTGGAATGCACCGCGCTGACCGTAGCCGTTGTAGGCATCCACACCGGCACCCATCACCAGTTCGCCCTTGTGCGCCTGGGAGACATAGACGTGCACGTGGTTGGACATCACCACGGTGGGGTGCACCGGTTCGTGCAGCTCCGAGACCAACGCCTGGAGCGGATGCGACTGGATGGGCAGCCTGAACCCGGCCATTTCGGCCAACACCGACGAGTGCCCGGCACCGCACAGCCCCACCTTGCCCGCGTTGATTCGACCGCGGCTGGTCTCCACGGCCACGACCCGGCCACCCTCTTGAACGAAACCGGTGACGGCGCAGTTCTGGATGATGTCCACACCCAACTCGTCGCACTTGCGGGCGAAGGCCCAGGCCACATGGTCATGCTTGGCGATGCGGCCCGGGGTTGGTAGGTCGCGCCCATGATCGGATACCGGATGTCGTCGCCGATGTTGATGATGGGGCACAGTTCCTTGACCTGCTCCGGTTCGATCCACTCCGCATCGATGCCGTTGAGCTTGTTCGCGTTGACCCGCCGCACGCTTTCGCGCACATCCTGCAGCGTGTGGGCCAGATTCATGACCCCGCGCTGGGAGAACAGGAAGTCGTAGTCGAGCTCCTCCGGTAGGCCCTCCCACAGCTTGAGCGAATGCTCGTAAATGGCCGCGGACTCATCCCACAGGTAGTTGGACCGGATGATCGTGGTGTTGCGGGCCATGTTCCCGCCCGCCAACCAGCCCCGCTCCAGCACGGCCACGTTGGTGATGCCGTGCCGCGAGGCTAGGTAGTACGCGGTGGCCAGGCCGTGGCCTCCACCGCCCACGATCACCACGTCATAGGAGGACTTCGGCTCCGGGTTGTGCCAGAGGAAGTCGGGGTGTTCGGGAAGAAGATCGGCCATGTCAGCCCCTTCGGTTTTCTGATGTCTCAGACGCGGTGCGTGTGGTGAGGTGCTCAGCCGCGCAGTCGGGTCATTTCCGGGTCGAAGAGCGGGTCTGCCGTGACGGTGGCGGGAATGCGGGTGCCGAAGTAGTCGATCTCCACTTCATCCCCGAGCTGCACCGAGGAGGGCAGGTAGGAATAGGCGATCGGCTTGCCGAGCGTAAAACCGTAGGCGGCGCTGGTGACGTAACCGACCGGCTTGCCGTCGTGGAAGACCGGCTCCTTGCCCAGCACGATGGACTGTGTCCGGTTGATGACCAGGCACCGCAGCCGCCGGTCCACGGTCTCCTCGGTGAGTCCCTCCAGGCATCCTTGCCGACGAAGAATTCCTTGTCGGGCCGCACGGCGAAGGCCAGGCCGGCCTCGTACGGGTTGTGCTCGGTGGTCATGTCCGTACCCCAGGAGCGGTAGCCCTTTTCCAAGCGGAGGGAGGAGAACGCTGCCCGTCCCGCCGGGATGATTCCGTGAGCCTGACCGGCCTCCCACAGCACGTCCCACAGCCGCTGCCCGTTGTCCGCGCTGGTGTAGATCTCCCATCCGAGTTCGCCCACGTAGGACAGTCGCATGGCGGTCACGGGGACCCCGCCGATGCGCGCCTTCTTGGCGCGGAAGTACCGCAGGGCATCGTTCGAGAAGTCGTCGTGGCTGGCTGCCGTGATCACTTCACGGGCCAGCGGCCCCCACAGACCGATGCAGCAGGTCCCGCCGGTGGTATCCCGGACCTGAACCCACCCGCCGGGCGTAGCGCCGTCGGTCTGGGCCTTGGCCTCGCGCGTGAGGTAGGCCAGGTCGATATTGCCGTTCGCCCCGATCTGGAACAGGTTCTCCTCCAAACGGGCGACCGTGATGTCACTGCGGATCCCGCCCTGGTCGTCCAGGAGCAGCGTGTAGGTGACAGCGCCGGGCTTTTTGTCCAGGTTGTTGGTGCTCAACCGCTGCAGGAGAGTCAGGCGCCGGGGCCGGAAACTTCCAGTCGCTTGAGCGGTGTCATGTCGTACATGGCCACGGCGGTGCGGGTCTTCCAGGCCTCGACCGCGGCAATCGGCGAGTGGAACATTTGCGACCAGGCGTCGCGAGCCGGTGGGCGCCAGTCGGTGGGAAGATCCTTGAGCAAGCGGGCGTTGGACTCGAACCAGTAGGGACGTTCCCAGCCGCCGGACTCCAGGAAGTACGCCCCGAGAGCCTTCTGGCGTGCGTGGAAGGGGGTGACCCGCAGATCCCTGGGTGACAGACGCGGCTGCAGCGGGTGGAGCACGTCGTAGATCTCCACGAAGTTCTGCTGCGAGGTTTCGCTGACGTAGGAGGGGCTGAGTTGGATCTCCTCGAAGCGGTTCACATCGCATTCGCCCAGGTCCGTTTCCGAACGACCGGTGGTGATCAACTCCGCCATGGCCTTGGCGACTCCGGCCGAGTGCGTGACCCACA
Organism: Kocuria atrinae C3-8; assembly: GCF_000286355.1. GTDB lineage: Bacteria > Actinomycetota > Actinomycetes > Actinomycetales > Micrococcaceae > Kocuria > Kocuria atrinae_A. The sequence continues at coordinate 4,132 of NZ_AJXN01000009.1, forward strand.
CGGCCTCTGCAATGTAGAAACCATCCACCTCCGAGGACTCCCCCATGAGAGGGCCGCCGTCCGGGGTGAAAGAGAAAATGCCGTTGAAGCCATCCTCGATCTCGGTGTCGCGCAACCCGGGCAGCAGTTGTTGCGAGGCTTCCCATGACGGCGCGAAGTCTTCGGGGGTGAACTCCAGGCGGGAGGGCATGTGGCGCTCGCTGATCTCATCCGCGGCGTACTCGCCCAGGTCATTGGGGTCCACGGGCATGGGTCGGTGGGCGTAGGAGCCGATGCCGTAGCGGTCGCCGTGTTCGCGGTAGTAGAGGTCCTGGTCCTGGAAGCGGAGGATCGGCAGGCCGGCACCGTTGGGCTGTTCATTGCGGCCCTCGAGATCTGGGACCGGAGTGGTCTTCACGTACTGGTGGGCCAGGGGCAGCAGGGGCACATCCATGCCCACCATCCGGCCGATTTTTGGGCCCCAGAACCCGGCGCAAGAGACGACGATGTCTGCCGGAACGACGTCGTCCGTGGTGCGCACGCCGGTGACCCGACCGCCGGACTGTTCGATGTCCACGACCTCGGTGGAGCCGCGGTAGGTGACCCCGGCCTCGGTGGTGCGTTGGATCAGAAGTTGGACGGCGCGGGCCGCGAGCGCCAGGCCGTCGGTCGGGACGTGCAGGCCGCCCAGCACGAGCTCCTCGTTGAGCAGGGGGTAGAGCGCCTTGCATTCGGCGGAGTCCAGCAGCCGGCCTTCGAGTCCCCAGGAGGTCGCGTAGCCAAGCCGACGATGCAGGTCAGCCCAGCGGGTTTCGGTGGTGGCCACTTCCAGCCCGCCCACCTGGTTGAAGCAGGAGGCGCCGTCCTTCTGAAGGTCCTTGAGCTTACTCGCCGTGTAATCGGCGAACCGGGTCATGGTCTTGGAAGGGTTCGTCTGGAACACCAACCCGGGCGCGTGCGACGTGGATCCGCCAGGCATGTTCAGGGGGCCTTGGTCGAGAACCGTGATGTTGTCCCAGCCTCGGGCAACGAGTTCGTCCGCCAGGTTCGTGCCGACAATGCCTGCTCCGATAATGACGATGCGCGGTGTGGACATGTGGCACTCCTGACCTGGACAACTTATATATTAGAGTTTCATGTAGCGTAGATAACACTTGTTCACCGGTCAAGGGTGCACTGAAAATCACTGTGGGAGGTCCGGCGGACGTGAGCATTACGGGTACGGAGCAATCGGCATCCAAGCGATCTTCGCTGGCCGACACGGCCTACGAGGCCCTGCGCCAGCAGCTACTCACGCTGGAGATCCGCCCCGGCGACCCGTTGAACGACGCCGCCCTGGCCGAGGGCTTGGGCATGGGCCGAACACCGGTGCGCGAGGCCCTGAAAAGGCTCGAAGCCGACAAGCTGGTGGTGAGTTACCCCAAGCGAGGGACTTTTGCCACGCGAGTGGAAATCACCGATCTGGTCTATGTCTCGGAAATCAGGATGCAGCTGGAGCCGATGGCCGCCTCCCGGGCCGCGCGCGTGGCAACCGCGGCTACGCGGTCGGAGCTTGTGGACATTCAGGAGCAGCTTCGCGGTTTCGATATCGAGCACGCCAGCGTCACGGAAATCCTGACCTGCGACTCCATGGTGCACCGGGCCGTCTACCGGGCCGCGGGTAATCCTTATCTTGAGGACACTCTGATCCGCTACAACAATCTGGCCACCCGCATCTGGTGCATGGTGATCGATCGATTGCCCCGATTGACGGAGCATGTTCAGGAGCACGTGCAACTGCTGCAAGAGATCATCGACGGCAACGAAGAACAGGCCTCTGCTCTGGCTCGCCGGCACGTCGAAGGATTCGAAGCGGCTGTGCGTTCAGCGTTGTTCGCTGCCTGACCTAAGTCTCGCTGGCGCCCGACGGAATAGCTGGGATCACCCGCGCCGGTAGGTCACCAACAGCACCCCGGCGGGCAACGTGGCGCTATCGACGAGGTGGCGCATGCAGAGTTCCAACCACTACAGGTGGCCTGGTGCACCCAATGTACGCCTAGCACGTGACACCGACTACTGGTACAGTCTCGGCCCGTGGGAACGATATGCACTGCGCCCGTGATGGGGCGCTTCTTCACTTACCGCGACCGCCGTTACTGACGGCGCGATCGCCCTCTTGCGCTAGAGCGCGCCGTCACCACCGAGCTGCCCTGCACCTCGGTGGGCCCCTTCGGTTACTCCGATTGGTGATCCCATTCCCATCGAGGTGCTCCAACTCTTCCTGATGGAGCGCACTCATGTCTCGTTCTCAATTCGGCGGGCGCCACGAACTAGGCCAGAATTTCCTCACACATAAGCCAACCCTGACTCGTCTCACCGATCTCGTTGCCCAGACGGACGGGCCAATTCTTGAAATCGGCGCAGGCGACGGCGCACTCACCCGTCGCCTGGTATCCCTCGGCCGCCCACTCACCGCCATAGATATTGATGAGCACCGCGTCCGCAAACTCCGTCGGCGACTGCCTGACACGCGTATTGAACACGCGGACGCCATGACTCACCCGTTATCTGCATCCGTCGTGGTGGGAAACATTCCGTTCCACCTGACTACGCCATTGCTTCGTCGCGTGCTCAGCAGCCATGAATGGCACCGGACCATTCTTCTGACCCAGTGGGAAGTGGCCCGTAAACGCGCCGGCGTGGGTGGGGGCACCATGATGACGGCGCAGTCCTCACCGTGGTACGAGTTCTCTTTGCGAGGGCGTGTTCCTGCGTGGGGATTCTCGCCCCAGCCCACTGTGGACGGAGGGATCCTGGAGATCATTCGCCGTGGACCGCCGCTAATCCCAGCCACTCAGAAGGAGGCCTACGAGCGTTTTGTGAAGGCGGTCTTTACGGGTCGTGGAAGAACCCTGACACAAATCATCCAGAATGCGTGGCGGAATGACCGCGGTCGGGTGAAGTCGGCGCTCGTAACAGCGCGCGTGCCACAGGGGGCGTTGCCCCGGGATCTCACGGCGGAACAATGGGCTGCACTGTGGAAGCAACTCAACGCCTAGGGAAGTTCAGCTCGCCACAGCGCCCGGTCACCCGCTGTAACGGGGTCTCGTTCCACATCATCCAGGTACGAGACCCCAGCAGCGGATTACCGCGCCTCGTACGCCGCATCCAGGAACTCCTTGGCCAGCGGCGCACCGGTGACGGAACCGTAGTCCCCGTCCTCGATAAACACGGAGAACGCGAGGTCGCCTGCGCCACGATCACCCATGAATGAGTCCGAGGAAAACCACCCCGAGCCGGGTCCGGTTGACCGAACTCCGCGGTGCCGGTCTTGCCCAGGACCTCTCCGCCCGGATGATTGTTCAGTCGGTCAAGGTGTCCTTCTATGACCACCGCGCGCATGAGTTCACGCAATTGCGCCGCTTCCTGCTCGGTCAGATCCGATGGCAGCTCTCGGGCGGGCTTCTCTTCAGGCACGAGCTGCGGACACACCGCACGCCCCCGAACCACGCTCGCGGCAAAAACCGCCATGCCCAGCGGAGAGGTCTGAATCCTGCCCTGGCCAATCATCGACGCCGCATGCTCGGTGCCTGCATCGTCGCGCGGAATGTTGCCCGAGTACGCGGGAATACCGATATCCCAATCCGCCCCAATGCCCAGTGCTTCGCCGGCGGTGGCGAGATCCCCCTGACTCACGGAATCGTGTTTGTCGATCAACGCGGTATTGCAACTCTGCGCGATCGCCTCCCGGAGAGAAATGTCGCCCAGATGATCCGGCAGGTAGGTTCCTGCGTTCTTGAAAGTCTGGCCATCCACGGTGATGGACTCCGAGCACTGCACAGTGGATTGAGGCGAGTCACCGTGACGAAGCATCGCGAGCGCCGTCGCAATCTTGAAAGTGGACCCCGGCGCGTACTGGCCGATCGTGGCGGTCGGGTACGCGTTGTCCTCCGGACCGGAGGCCGCCGCGAGAATGTCGCCGGTAGAGGGTTGCACCGCCACGATTGCGCTGGGGCTGTCGGTGTTCTTGATGATGCGTTCGGCCGCCTTTTGCAGATCCACATCGATAGTCGTTCTGAGGGGTGTCTCCTCGGGCATCTTTTGTTCCCATAACGGCCCCTGGGACATCGGCGGTGCGGAGCCGTCCAGTTCCCGGATCGTCACCCGGAACGACGCCGCCGCGCGAAGTTTTTCGTCGAAGGCCTCTTGGAGCCCTCCCGCACCGATCCATTCGGCATCTTTTACCGCGTCACCCCGCGTCTCAATGTCCTCCGCGGACGGTTGGCGCACCGTTCCCAACACCGCGGTGGCGAAACCGCGGTCGAGCGAAAGCGGCATGGTGGTGGTCATTGCCTCATAGCCGGTAATGGTCTTCAGCGCCGCAGAGTCCAGCTTGAGGAAATCTGACCGTCGCAACGTCAGGGCATCGACGAACGCTTCCGGGCCGTAGGCAGCGACCTTCTCCTGATAACCCTCGGGGTCGATATCGAGTACAGCGGCGAGCTTCTTAGCGGACGCCGCGGCCTGCTCATCCGTCAAGCCCTCCTTGTTGATCCCGGGGAGGTGAACGTGCTGGTTGGACACCAGAGCGACGTCGTTCTGACCAAGTATTCGCGCGCGCTCACCAGGAATGGTGGCCAAGGCCAAGCCCTGCCCCTCCTCAAGTTCGGGGTGCAGGATCGAATCCTCCCACCGAACCCGCCACTCACCGTCAATCTTCACGAGCTGCGCTTGCGACTCATAACTCCATGACTGCCCCGGGTCGAACGACGGCCAGGTGAAACCGAGCCGCGCGCTCGCCCCTTCATCGCTTTCATCCGCCCCAAGGACTTCAACGTTCGGGCGCTGTGAGCCCTTCATCCGCTCAGCCAGGAACGCTCGAGTGTCCGGAGGGGTCGACACCATGGGCACCCCCGCGATATCGCCCTCGTGCAGCGCCGTGGCCAACTGATCCGCAACCGTGGTGGGGCTAGCTGATCGCGCTGCAGAACAAGAACTGAGCATCGCGGCGGATACGGTTGCAAGCCCCAGCCCGGACCATGTGAGGAAGGTTCGTCGGTTGGTGGATTCCATGCTTCTGAACCTAGGATCCGCCGCCTCCATAGGTCCAATATGATGAGTGGCCAATATCCATAAGTAAGGAGTTATCGTGGCGGTCAATATGACTCGGCTCGCTTCGTGTTTCGTGGCGGTGAGTGAGCACCTGCATTTCGGTCGCGCAGCGGAGCAACTTGGGATGAGTCAACCAGCGTTGTCGCAGGCCATTCGACAGCTTGAAACCGTGCTGAGATGCCAACTGTTCATTCGATCTGGCTCCGGCGTGACTCTCACCCGAGATGGCGAGACGGCTCTGATGCGAGCTCGCACTCTGATCAGGCCGAGCAGGACTTCGTGGCCACCCGCGATCGAGCGGTTCCGTTGCTCGGGATCGCCCACGAGGTTCCCCAAGAGTTTGCTCTTGCACTCATTCAACGGCTGCAACCAGTGACCGCCGTGCGCGGCTCGAGCACCCAGTGCCTAGCGGACGTGCGTTCGGGAGCCTTGGCCGCCGGCGTCGTCGTCACCCCAGCCCTGTTCACCGGTGTGAAGCCGCTGGTTGGCGCAGCAGCGCAGGTGACGCTCTGGACTACCCGGCACGGGGGCGCCATCACCACGGCCGCGCAGTTGCGCACGGCGGCGGGGGCCGAACTTGGCGTTTCACCGCGTCGCTGGAACACAGCCGCGGCGCAAGAAGTCCAGGACAGTCTGCGGCGTGCCGGGGCCGCGGCAGCCCTCACCGAGGTCGAGGACGACGTAGCCGCGTTCAATGTCATCGCCCGAGGCGGGTGCGTGCTCAACCTGGGCCGCGAGGTTCCCGGGTGCACAGGCCGGCGCGTTGATTCCGCCCTGCTACGGGCTGGATTTCAGCTCGTTGTTCAGCCCACCATTCGGGACGACGCTGGATGGGCGGAAGCCTTCACCGCGGTATTCGACCACCAGGATCACTCATGACGTGGCTCGAGGACTCACTGGAACAGATCGCCGACGACGCCGCTGTCGAGTTCACCGTCAGCGCCCGTCACCTTGGTACCGGCGCACGGTTCGACGTGCGCGCCGATGTCCCCTGGACCGCGGGTTCCACGTACAAGCTCATCGTGGCGGCGGCCTGGCTGGAGGCGGTTGCGGAAGGGATTGCGGATCCGCGCCGCCGAATACTGATCGATGAACACGTCCGCCGGGACGGGCCGACGGGACTCTCACTCAGCGATGATCCTGTGGAACTCAGCTACCGGGATCTGGTGCGGTCCATGCTGATCGTCTCGGACAACACGGCAGCCCACTGGATCTGGTCCGATCTAGGGGCCGAGTACATCCAGGAGAAACTGAACACCTGGGCGCCGATGCCACAAGCATCGTCGACACCGGGCGGCAGGACTTCTCCCGCAGGGAACTGACGACAGGCGACGATCTCTGGCCCAATGAATTGGAAATGTTCACGTCAGAGAAGACCGACCTGCAGCTCTTCAGCGTCACCTCCGCCTCTGACCTGCGCTCAATTCTGGAGCGGCTGTGGACCAATCAGCTTGCGACTCCGGAACTCTGCTCCTGGATGCGGGCCGTCCTGGGGCAGCAGCTCTTTCGACATCGGTTGGCGAGCGGGTTCGATTACGACGGCGTGGAGGTTGCCGGCAAGACCGGCACTTGGGGGCCGTACCGCCATGAAGCGGGCGCGGTCACCCATCCCGGTGAGCTCCGGTGATCATCAGTGTGATGACCCGCTCCGCACGCGCTGCCCAGCAGCAGCCCCTCGCTCATGCTGCCGTGGGCCACATCGCGGCCGTGATCGTTCAGGCGATGAGGCAGGGATGGACAGGGGAGTAATCGAGGGCCCTGGGGGTGGCCCTTGACCCCGCCCCGCGCTCGTTCGGTGAGGCCCGCGAGGACAGGGATTCAAGAAGGCAGAGATTCGTAGGACTTTTTCAAGACAGCCGCCGCCGTATCGTTCGCCCGACACGTGGACATCGGCACCTGCCCGAACTCCGCCCGCGGGATCGGTTCGCGGCACAACTGAGCCGTCCGATTCGTATCCCAATTGACGTATACATACCAGCCATCAGCCTCCTCGGATACCGACCGCACCACGCCGACGGCGCACACCTCCTGCCGCTTGGACAAATACGCCCAGATCAAATCACCGGCCCGCATGCTCCGATAACCGCTCCGCAGACACCACCGATCGATCTGCTGCGAGCACCCGATGGCCTCCCACACGGCGGTGGCATCGGAACGGGTCAGCCAATCCGTCGGCTGGAACTCCAGGTGCGCGGCCGGATTAATCGGCAGCAGCCAGTGCACCGTCACGCAGACTCTCCGGAGGACAGCAGCGCGTCATACCCTTCGCGGTAGGTGGGGTACCGGAGTTCCCCCACAAATCGGTGCATCAGAGATGCGTCCAGCACCTTGCCCCGAGGCGCGCCGCCAGAAGTTGTGGAGCTGTCCGGAGGCACGGGGACACCCAGCAACCCGGCAATGTGCGCGGCCACATCGCCCAGCAGCGCGGGTTCGGTGTCCACGGCATGCAGCAACGCGGGTGGCTCGGGAGACTCCAACACCGACTGCAGCACAGTCACCAGATCGTCCCGATGGATCCGATTAGTCATGCGGTTATGAGCCAGAGCATCGCCCCGGCGCACTCGGTCGATCAACGACGTCCGTCCCGGCCCATAAATCCCCGCCGGTCGAACGATCACCAGACCGGGGAACAGTTCCGCCGCCAGCTCCTCTGCCGCCAGCAGCACACGGGCGGTGTCCCGCTCAGGAGAAGGTACGGTTTCTTCCGTAACGACCTCTCCGTCACCGCCACCCAGCACCCCGGTCGAGGACACCAGCACTACGCGCTTGGGCGCACTTTCACCCGAGCGCAGTGCGCAATGCAAGCCTCGCAAGGCGCCCAAATATGTACGTTCATAGGCATCTACGTCACGACCGTCGGCGGTCAGAGTGATGACCGCGGCATCAGCCGGCGGCAGCGCAGCTGTTCCGGGGTCCGTCAGATCCAGGGCGAAAGGTGAGATCTCCGCCGGAAGGTGACCGGGGCGGCGTCGTACCCCCGTGGCCTGCCAACCGCGCTCTGCAAGGCGCTGCCCCAGGGCCGTGCCCAAATCACCGCAACCGGCCAGAAGTACGTGATGAGTCATGACTCAAGTCTTTCATTCGCGGCCGAGAAGCAGCTGCCAGCGATCACATTCGCCGGGCGCCAGGGGGTCAGCGGTCGTTGTCGAACGCCTGGGCAATGTCTCCGAGCTGTGCCATCAACAGGTGGTAGTCCTTCCCCTGCATGGGGAAGCGAGAGGCAATCTTTTCAGGGACCTTTTCGGCGAGCGCGCGGAGATCACGACCGGCATCAGCGAGGCCGATCAGGCGGCGTCGTTCGTCATGCTCGTCGCGGCACCGCACCACGAGCCCTCGCTGTTCAAGCCTGCGCAGCACGGGAGTGAGGGTGCCACTGTCCAGGCCGAGGACGTCGCCGAGCTGGCCCACGCCCTGAGGCTGGTTTTCCTGCCAGAGCGCGAGCATGACCAGGTACTGCGGGTACGTCAGGCCCAGCTGATCGAGCTCAGATTTGTAGGCGCGCACCACGGCATGACTGGCGCGGTAGAGGGCGAAGCACAGCTGGTTGTCGAGATCCAGCGGAGAAGTCGAGTCGGTCACAGAGGAATTTTAGCAAGAACCCTGGACACATTTAGATTGTGCGCAATATAGTTGTGTCATCTCAACAACAGAAGGAGACATCATGGAACCGATGTACACCGCGGAAGCCCTGAGCACCGGCGACGGCCGCTCCGGCCACGTCAGCACCAGCGACGACCGCGTCTCCATCGACCTGGCGCCGCCCAAGGAAATGGGTGGCAGCGGCAACGGCAGCAACCCCGAGCAGCTGTTCGCTGCCGGGTACGCCGCGTGCTTCCACTCGGCCTTGCAGATGGTTGCCAAGTCCGCGAAGAAGGACCTGGGCGATTCCGCCGTGGGCGCCCAGGTAAGCATCGGCAAGGAAGGCGAGGGCTTTGGCCTGTCCGTGGTCCTCGAGGCCATCATCCCCAACCTGCCCGAAGACGAAGCTCGGGAACTGGTCGAACAGGCGCACCAGGTCTGCCCGTACTCCAACGCGACTCGCGGCAACATCGAGGTGGAGCTGCGCGTCACTGACGAGTAAATCTCTCAATGGAGTTGGGCGGCGCGGTCTCGCTCTGAGCGGGCACGCGCCGCCCGCCGCCGCTCCGGCCTGCCTTCCGACCCACGTCACCTTGCATCCGCTCCCCCACCACTCGAAGTAGGTTCGCTGTATGTCTTCTCTCCGCCGCCGCTCCGCCCGCGAGCGCTCCCAGACGATCACCCGCGTTGTCCTCGGCTCCTTCATGACGTTCGCCGGGATCTCCCACATGACGTTCGCGCGCGATGAGTTTCAGGCGCAGGTTCCGGACTGGATGCCTGTGGATCACGACCTGGTGGTGCTGGGTTCCGGAGTGGTGGAGATTTCGCTCGGTGCGGCCATGTTGGCCCTACCCAAGCATCGTCGAGTGGTGGGGATCGCGCTGGCCACGTTCTATGTGCTGATCTTCCCGGGCAATATCGCGCAGTACGTGGAGGGCACGGATGCCTTCGGGCTGGACACGGACGGTAAGCGACTGGCGCGACTTTTCGGGCAACCCCTGTTGATTGCCGGCGCATTGTGGGCCGGGGGCATCCCCGGTCGCCGTCGGCGAGTCGCATCGCGAGACGACATCTGAGGCTTCGGTTCGCGAGATCTGGGCCTCCTGAGAAGCGATCCCCTGCCATAAATGTCACCGAGGCTCCTCACTGACATCTACGCATTTTCGAGTGCCATGGACGAAGACAGCTCCCGGTGCGCCGCCACCTGGTCCAGTAGCGTCTGCGCCTTCTCCTCGACGCCGGCCACGACGTCCTCACCCGCAACGAATCGCAGCGGAGGGGTCTCCAGGTTCGCCAGCGTGACGAGCGCGGCGCCGAGCTTGGCGGGATCGCCGGGCTGCTGGCCGTTCATGCCCTTCCAGTTCTCAATGGTTTGGGCCGTGCGCTCCTTGTAATCGTCGATGGACAGCGCCGGCCAGTTCGTGGACGCCTCCTCGACCAGGAGCTCGGTTCGGAAGAAACCGGGTTCCACGATGGTCGTGTGGATGCCGAACGGCTCCAAGTCGAAGCGCAGCGATTCCATCCAGCCCTCCAGCGCGAACTTCGACGATGCGTAGGCCGCGCAGAATTCCTGGCCGATGATGCCCGCGGCAGAGGTAATGGTGAAGACGTGCCCACCACGCTGCTTGCGCATTACCGGAAGAATCGCGCGGGTCACGTTCAGCGGGCCGAAGAAGTTGGTCTCCATCTGACGGCGCATCTGCTCATCGCTGATCTCCTCGAAGAACCCCGCGTAGAAATTGCCCGCGTTGTTGACCAGCACGTCGATGCTCCCGAAGCGTTCCACCGCGGCCTGCACGGCAGTCTCGGAGTCGGACGATTGGGTGACATCCAAGGACAGGGCCAGCAGATTCTCGTGCTCACCGATCGCTGGGTGACCCGGGCGGCGTCGCGAGCCGTCCCGACAACGTTGTGACCGGCGTCGAGCGCGGCCTTGGCCAGGTCGATGCCCATGCCGCGGGCGGCTCCGGTGATGAACCAAACGTTGCTCATGGTGATGCCTTTCGGTCGGAGAAGTCGCCTGGTGAGCGACCGGGTATCCCAGTCAACCGGTGCGCGCCCGAACTAACCAGACCCCTATAAGAGGTGCCCCGCCAGGACCCCTCTGGTTCGGCAAGCATGGGGTACGTTCAATCTCGTGGACCAGCAGGATGACCTTACCCAGTTCCTCGTCTCGCGGCGGGCCAAGCTCAATCTCCAGCGGGCGGGCCTCCCGGACTTCGGGGGACGACGCCGCGTGCCTGGGTTGCGACGCGAAGAGGTCGCCTTACTCGCAGGCATCAGTTCCGAGTACTACAAGCGCTTGGAACGGGGCAACGTCAAGGGCGTCTCGGGGCCCGTGATCAATGGGATCAGCCGCGCACTCCAGCTGGATGATGCGGAGCACTCTCATCTTGAGGCGCTCATCCGGTCGGCAACCATCCGGGCTCGCCCGCCCCGCAGACGCCCGGAACGGACCGTTCCTTCAGATCCTGTCCTGCAGCAGACCATAGACGCAATGTCGACCGTTCCCGTGTTCGTGCAGAACGGGCGGCTGGATGCGGTGGCCACCAACCGCTTGGGTAGGGCTCTGTTCTCGGAGATGTTCATGGACGACCAAATCCCGGTGAATGCCGCGCGCTTCCTATTTCTCGAGCCCAAGGCTCGGACGTTCTATCGAGATTGGGACGCCAACACCCACCAGATCGTTGCGCTGCTTCGTGCCGAAGCCGGGCGGTCCCCCTATGACCAACAGCTACGCGAGCTTGTGGACGAACTGTCATTCCGCAGCGATTTGTTCCACGAACTGTGGGGGTCCCACGACGTGCGCGAACATCGCACTGGCCTCAAGAGCGTGCATCACCCGAGCGTGGGGGATCTCGATCTTTCCTACCTCGCGATGGATCTCACTTCTGAGCCGGGTCTGCAAATGCTGGTGTTCTCCGCAGAGCCGGACTCGAACACTTACCTCCGGTTGCAACAGCTGTAGGAGCTGAAAGCCCCCTCATTACGAGGTCAGGTGTACACCACTAACCCAGACACCCGTTAGGCCACCCCTAAAAACCTTGGCAGTCGGACTCGACAGTTGTAGAGTGATCGTCATCACTCGCAACCTCTCCAGGGTGCCCTCTAGGGCTTCTCATCTTTGGGACCGAGAGCGTGGAGTGCACCCTGGAGGATCCAACCATGCACCCGATTCAGGGTCCGGGGTCCATGAAGGCAGAATTCACCAAATCAACGGCGATCCGTCCACACCTCTTTGTGGGAAATGTCAGACGTCCGCTCTCAGGGTTGGGTTCAGGGCCACGTTGCACTCGTCGGCGACGCCGTCGTCCTCGAGCAGAGGCTGCCCAGGCGCAGTCGTGCCACTTCGCGCGACTCATGTTCGTGGGTAACTCAAACCCCGCGGCTCCTCGCGGCCGTGGGGACACCCACTAGGAGCAACACATGATCGATGAGACACCGTCCGAGCAACGTCAATCCGTACGACCGAATAAACGGAGGAAAACGTGGCCGTTGTGGCTACGAATCACGGGAACTGTAGTCGGTACAGCGCTCACCTTGCTGGGTCTCCTGTGGGCACTGCAAGGTGCCGATCTAGTTCGGATCGAACCCATCGGGTGTGTTGCGAACTGCGAGCCGATCACCGAAGGATCGATCGGGTGGCTTGTTACCGGAGTTCTGGCCGCGCTGGTGGGTCTGTGGTTGGTATATGTCGCCATCCGTCGACGCCGCTGACTCACCTTCCCGGCCAACCTCTGCGCATGGAGCACTACGCCGAGGGGTGGCGAGTGCATCGGCCAGCCTCTGGGTGGAGTTACTTTGGGCCGCGGTCACCGGTCACGCAGTGAAGGCTATTCATGTGACGTTTCGACCCCGAGGTCGATGAATCTGGCCAGCCGACACTTCAGTTCCACCGCGGACTGTCGCTGCATCTGCGGGCTGGTGATGTTGGACAGGAACAACCCGTCCATATAGGCAATCACGTCTCCTGCCAGGAGCCGCGCCTCCTGTGGGTCAGCCAACGGGAACAGGGAGGTGAGTTTGTCCCTAAATCGGTTGGTTCCGGCCGTGAGAGCAGCATGGATCTCAGGGCGCCGAGCCGCCTCGAGCATCAGCTCGTAGCGGGCGAGAGTGCGGATCCGACCGACCCCGGACAGAGACTCGTCCAGAATATGCCCCATGAAGGAGGCAGGGTCATTGCCGCCCTGATCCACCAATGCGATATCGAGTTCCGCGAGTCTGGGTGCCGCGGCACCAAGCAACTCGGCACGGGAGCGGAAGTAATAAGACGTGGAGCCTTTAGGTAAACCGGCCTGCGCATCCACGGCTCTATGCGTGAGGCCACGACTGCCCTGCTCTGCCAGCAAGGTGATCACGGCATCCGTAATCCGGGTTCGACGATCCGACACCGGGGGCATCCATACATCCTCTCGACCCGAAAACTCAACAGGCGTAGAGTATCAGGCGGACGCCGAACCCTCCCTCTCGAGACGGAGATGACCGTGGCGGACCTGGTAACCATCACCATCTGGGCACTGTTCGTGGCCAACTCACTGTGGCTGCCGCGTCTCTCTGGCGGCGCGGGATTCATCAGCTTTGTCCTCGCCATGGCGGTCAATGAAATCCCACTGGTCTTCATAGTGGTGATCGCGGTGAGTCTCGCCATCAGCCGGCGAGGCGATCTACCCACCGAATGGCTAGGCAGAGCCTGGTGGCTGTCTTGGGTGTTAATCGGTGCGGCCCTGGTATGGATACAAATTCGGGCCCGCACAGCTCGCCCCGCTTTAGAATCCGCGTTGTCTAAATCCCTCGGACAGAATTGGCGTGCTGAGATCCGGCCAGAGCTGGCAGGGCAACTGAACACACGCGCGCGTTGGTGGCCCGGCATTCTTCTCCCCTTCCAGCGTCACCGCCGTGATGTGGAGCGGATCCGGAACCTTAGCTACGGGCCCGATCCTCGATTTCACCGGCTCGATATATACCGATCCCGACATATAAAAAGGCCAAGCCCTGTTCTCATTCATCTTCACGAGGGCGGATTCGTACAGGGCGGCAAAAGCCGCGAAGCCGTCACACTACTGAATCTGCTGGCCGCCCACGGGTGGCTGTGCATCAGCGCCAACTACCGACTCCGCAGAGCCGCCGAATTCCCGAACCCCCTGGTGGACGCCAAGCGAGCCATCGCCTGGACGCGAGACCACGCCAATAACTTTGATGCTGATGGCTCGCAGGTCTACCTGGTCGGCTGCTCCGCAGGAGGACACCTGGCCGCTTCCGCCGCGCTCACGCCCAACCAACCGCGGTTCCAGCCGGGTTTCGAGGACGCCAAGACCGATATCGCCGGTGTCATTTCCATCTACGGATACCTGGGCGCACGCACGGATGATCCCGCAAGTTCACCCGTTGCCCTGGCCCATCACGAGGCCCCGCCCATGCTGCTCATTCAAGGCGCCAACGACTCCATGCTTCCTCCTGGGGCGCGTGGAGGGTGGGCCGACAGCCTGCGCTCGGCCTCACGGTCGCCGGTGGTCTACGCCGAACTTCCCAACACACAGCACGCCTTCGACTACCTGGCCTCGGTCCGCGCACGGGCCACCGCCGACGCCGCCGAGGCATTCCTCGCGTGGGTGCGTTCAAGGGAGCAGCCAGCCAAAACGATGGAGCACCGTATCGACCCGCGCCTCCCCTGAAACGCTAGAGCTGTTCTTCCGCGCGAGGACCGCGCACGGAGTATCTGGCGCACAAGAACGCTCGGTTGCGGTCAAACTCTTCGAGTTCCAGGTTGAACGCGTCGGTGAACAACGGGCGACCGGAACCGAGGAAGACCGGAGCGATCGAGACCATGACCTCGCCCAACATTCCTGCTCGGGCGAATTGAGTAGCCAGGCCGCCGCCGCCCACAATCCACACATCCCTGTCCCCGGCTGCAGATACCAGTTCTGCGCGGTGCTCCCCCGGTGTGCCGGAGACCGTTTGGATGGTGTCAGCCACGGGCGTCAGGTCCCGGTGCGTGAAGACGTAGGTGGGCACCTCGTACGGCCACGGCTCACCACTGGTCATGTTGTGGTCCACGATCCATTGGTAGGTGGTGTGCCCCATTGCCAGGACTCCGATATCGGCCATGAAGCGGTTGTAGTTCATGAAACCGTGCGCATCGATTGGCTGAGTGACTAGCCAGTCGAGACTGTCGTGGTCGTCGGCGATGAAACCGTCCAGGGAGGACGCAACGTAGAAGCGGTAATTGGTCATGATTCTCCAATCCTCCTGCGATGCCACAGGATGGGGTCCGGGTCGAGCTGGCCCGCGCGGCGTCAATACCGGCGCCGGCGAGCATCCACCGAACTAGTTGTCGGCGGTGCGTGGAATAGGTGAGTTCGTGCGCCACGATCTGTGAGAGCAAGAACGACTCAGGTGGATCGCAGAGTGCATCGAGCACCCTGTCTTGCCACGCACCGCGACGGTCGATGTCACGAATCAGAGCGATCCATCGAGGGCCGGTGACTGCGTGCCGCTCGGCAAGTTCGGCGACGCCGTCGGGGCCAGTGAGGTCCGGCTCGGTCTCTCCAGCAATGGAAGCCAGCATGGTTCTTTGCTCACCACCAAGTGACGAAGAACCTGAGCAATCGATTCATCCGGCCCGTCCCAACTTCGCGGGTGGCTACCGGGCAAGCGAGTACGTCGATACTCCAGATCGCTCAGGCCGCGCGCGGCTACCAGGAGTGCATTGATGTCGTCCAGATCGTGCCGAACGAGTAATCCGACCACATCACCGGCGGGCTGCTCATGCGCCTCACCTGCGTCGACATACAACGCCGTGGGTGAGTGGAAGTGAATTCCGTTGGGCGCCGGCAGCCAATGCCCCCGCTGAGATTCCGGTGGCATCCCCGTGGTGGATGTCCGAAGGCACGATGAAAAGCCCTCGAGAACCCTTCGACCGAGTCGTAACCGGCACCGAACGCGGCGTCCGTGACAGTTTTCCCGCGCTGCAATTGCCACGCGGCTTGTTCCAGCACGACCCGGCGGCGCAATGCCACCGGCGACTCGCCACTTCCGTTCGCACCTGGCGTGCGAAGTGGAACGGGGAGGTGTAGGCGCCCGCAGCCATGTCTTCAAGGCTCCGATGCTCATCATCGAGCACCGCATTAAGAAGTCGATGTAGCGGATCGGGTGTGGAAGTGGACATGGTTCAAGTATTCGCCGCCCGGCCGCCACGTGCATGACCGTTCTTGCGCGATCTGCGGGACGGGCGCAGAGCAGGCGACCAGAGCGGCGTCGTCCCCCGCGCAGTCCGTTAAACAGAACTGGCCCCGAGCGAATGAATCGCTCGGGGCCAGAACTCAAGAGGTGGAACTATGCGCGTTCCGTCAGCTCGATCGAGGTCACGTTGAACTTGGAGTTCGCCGTTCCCTCCACGGTGTAGTCGCAGGAACCGAAGTTGCCCGAGACCGTCACGGGGTAGGAAATGGACGTCACGTGATCGCGGTTGGTCGCGCCGTTGGCGGAGTCGCGGTTCGAGTCGTCCAGGCGGAAGCTCGGTGCGAAGGCCGCGCCGCCACCCGGGAAGACGCCCGAGACGGTGCCGCCGGCAACCACCGGTGCGTTGTAGGTCTCGCCGTTGAGCAAGGTGACCTCGGCCGGGCCGGACGCCGTCAGCGTGGCCTGGGCGCCGGACTGCACGTTACCGCCGGTCCAGTACGAGCCGAAGGTGATTTGCTTGTCCAGCAGGTTCCCGGCCGCCTCAGTGTGGGAGGGCGCGGTCAACGAAAAGTCGCTGGCCGAGGGGCAGGATTCCGCCGCGGTTGCTGCGGGGGCCTGAGGTGCCTCCGGAGTGGGCGCTGCAGAAGCGGCCGGTGCCACAGTGAACGAGAGTGCTGCCACGGTTGCGGCGGTCGTCAAAATGCGGTTGGTCTTCTTCATCATGCTGATTCCTCCTTTGGATCAGCAAGCAAACTTACTAGCACGTAACCTCAGCTCGTCAAGGCCGACGACGTCGCTCGCCTCTTTTTACCCCCTTCTCACCTGGGGTTTCGTGACGCCTTTTCAAACCCGTCAGCGCCCTGCGACTGCAGGACAGCGATCTTCTGCCAGACCTTGCGGGCCATATCGGAGGTGAGGGTTTCAATGCCTTCCACGGCATCCAGGATGTCACCGTCTGTGGTGTCCTCCGCGAAGAGTGCCGCCGTCTTGCCCACGAGCGAGAGCATCTCCGTGCAGTAGTCGAAGTAGTGGGTGAGCTGTTCGCGTGTGAGGTCCAGCCCGCCCTCCTCACGAGATCCCCGCTGGAGCCGCTCGGGAACTTTGGTGAGCTGGTGCATGTCGATCACGTGGGCCAGTGAACGCAAGCGGTGAACGAGGCGCAGCACGCGAGCGCGCTCCAACCGCTCAGGAATCGCGACCAAGAAAAAGATAGCGATGCCCGCGAAGACCAGGTTGTTGACCACGGTTTCGAGCAGCGGGAGCCAATCGACCGGGCCCAGCGAATCGGGGGTCTCCCAAATACTGACGGCGGCAAGCACGATCGCCCCACCGAAAATGACGATGACGGCCATGATCCCCAGGCGGGAAAGCAGCCGGGCCAACCTGATCCGCTGGCGACTAATACCGCCCTCACTAGTGACTTCGTCCACGAGCGACAGCAATTCACCGCAAACCTCCCACAGTCCGCGATCCGGGAAGCGTGTGTAGATGCGCTTCTGCAGCGCGGCCGTGGATTCGCGGACGGCGGTGCTTTCCAGGTGTTGGTAGCGAGAACCGGCGGGAGGAGCGTCGTCGTGATCGTCGGGCCGGGCGGGGAGTTCTGCGGGATAAGGCACCCATAGAGGGTAATGGACGAGACAGACTGAGGGCCGTCGATCCGCTCGGATCGACGGCCCTCCTCAATTCACAGTGTTGTAATCACCGATCGAACCGCGCGCCCGCCGGGTTCGAGGGCAGCACGAAGAAGACCAGCAGAATGAGTGATCCGAGGAACGGAATCAGGATCAGTAAGTACAGGAATCCGGACATGTTCGCGTCGTGCAGTCGCCGCACGGCGAGCGCGATGCTCGGAATGATGTGGGCCAACAGGAACACAAGGAACAGCAGCGACAAGAAGATCCCCAACCCGTTGGCTCACTCCTCACCGAGTATGAGTAGGACGTCGCGGATGTGACCGTATTGCTGTTCACTACCTCGCTGCCCACCGTGCTCATGAGCACCGAGAGCACTGCGTACACCAGGAACATGAAGAGCGCGACCCACCAGTACTCGGATCGGCTGGCCCGCCCGGAGAACTGTGCGTATTTCTTGTAGAACCGCTTGATCGCCTGGACCGGCCCCACGGGGACGCCCGGCTGGGAGCCTTGCTGCTGGTACCCGCCCTGGTCGTAACCAGGAGCGCCACCGTACTGATACTGGTTGGCGGCCGGGGCGGCGTCGTAACGATGGGTGTTACCGGGCTGCTGGTCTCCTGGCTGGGAGCCATAAGAATGGGGGGTGCTCATGTCGTACCCTTTACAATTGCGAACGTTGCTATGACAGACACTATCCCCTGAGGAACGGCTGTAGCACTACCTCGCGCAGAACGTTATGAATTCGATGCCCGGAGCCCCGGCCGCTTCTCGCCGGTAACTCCAAGCTGCAGACCACTGCCTTAACTCCAGGGAACCGGTAGGTTAACGGTATTCGTTTTCTATGAGCCCGAGTCGAATACGGGCAGATCCCACAGATGTTCGGCGACCGCGCGGGCATCGCACGCGAGGAGTTGTCATGGCCAGCCGGATTCTCCCTGTGATCCGACAGGGTGGCGTGGTCCTGGGGTACCTCTTGGTCTACGTCATGATCTGGGCGGGCCTTGCCATGCTCATTGCGGCCATCGGCATCCGGTACTACTTCGGCAAGATCTCGTTCGGGCAGATGCGCCTCAACATCGTCACCGTTGAGACGGACGGCGGCGGTGGGCCCTGGTTTGGATGGGCATCCTGGGCATCGGCGTGCTGCCTTTGGTCGTCACCATAGGCATCGCCGTGTGGCAGTACTTCCGGCGCCGCAAGCGCCGTCGGCTGGGGTGCGACCCTCGCCCCCAGGGCAAGAAATGGGCCATGCGCGGCATTTCGACCGCCTTGGTTGCGGCGGTCGCGGCCGGCGGGACCACGGCGTTCGCCTCCACCGTGGGCATCGGCGACTACATCCGGTCGGCCAATTCGCCCTACAACATCGGTGATTACTACACCGAGCCGACCGTTACGAGCGCGGAGAACAAGCGCAACCTGGTCACCATCTACCTGGAATCCGGCGAGCAAACGTTGGCGAACGACGAGCATTTCGAAAAGGACGCCTTCGCTCCGCTGAAGGACGTCACGCGCGCCGAGGACGGCTGGCAGAGCATCGAGGACTTCAACCAGTACGAGGGCGGCGGCTGGACCATGTCCGGTTTGGTCTCCACACAGTGCGGTGTGCCGCTCAAGGGCGTGGGTGCGTCCGTGGACAGCGGTTCCCCTGATCAGCTCGTCGGCGATACCAAGAGTTACTTGGGTGGCCTCACCTGCCTGGGCGACATCCTGGCCGAGGAGGGTTACACCAACGTGTTCCTGGGTGGCGCCAACCCGTCCTTCGCCGCGAAGGGCACGTTCCTGGCCAACCACGGGTACACCAAGGACTTGGGCCTCGACGACTGGCGCGCAGCCGGCGAGCCGGAATCGAGTTTCCGCAGCGACTGGGGCCTGAGCGACGAACGCCTCATGGCCAACGCCAAGAACGAAATCGACGAGCTTTACGCCGCCTCACAACAGACCGGTCAGCCGTTCAACCTGTCCATGCTCACGCTGGACACCCACGAGCCGGTCCACATCTATGACTACTGCACCGTGGATACCGACAGCGAAGTGACCTCCGCGTTCTTCTGCTCCATGACGCAGGTGGCGGACTTCGTGGAATATATGAACCAAATGGGATATCTCGAGGACACCTCAGTGGTGATCATGGGTGACCACCTCAAGCACATGAGCGCCGGCGATGCCTTCCACGAGCAGCTGGGCGGGCACACCAACCGCACGATCTTCAATCGGATCTGGGTTCCGGGCGAGACCGGCACCACCGAGATGCGCTCCGGCGCCGATCAGTTGAACATGTTCCCCACGCTCCTGGAAGCCGCTGGCTTCACACTCGAGAAGCGTGAGGCCGGGCTGGGCGTCTCCGCCTTCGCCACGGAGATTCCCGGGGACTCGGCCCAGAGCTTCGAGCCGGATCCGTACAGGGATCTACTGGACTCCCGGTCGGAAGATTTCTACTCCGAGGCCTGGTCCAGTCCCGCCGGTCGGTAACGCGGTTCGTTCCGGATCCGCCGACGACGCCGCTCGC
>NZ_AJXN01000010.1 GCF_000286355.1 Kocuria atrinae C3-8
TAGCGGACGATGAGCGCTGGGCGAGCGTCCCCGCGCCCGAGCGCGGGCAGTTCCTGCTGCGCGTTGCCGACACCCTGCGCGAGCGTGCCGAGGAGTTCGCCCTGGCCGAGTCCAAGGACACGGGCAAGCGCATCGACGAGTCGCGCCAGGACATGTCCGACATCGCGAACTGCTTCGAGTACTTCGGCAAGATTGCCGCGGTGGATGCCGGTCGCATTGTCGATGCCGGTGATCCCGACGTGGTCAGTCGCATCGTTCACGAACCCGTGGGCGTGTGCGGCATGATTACCCCGTGGAACTACCCGTTGCTGCAGGCCGCGTGGAAGATCGCACCGGCGCTCGCGGCGGGTAACACCTTTGTGCTCAAGCCGGCCGAACTCACCCCGCACACCTCGATCCTCATGCTGCAGGTGCTCGCGGACCTCGGACTCCCCGCCGGCGTGGGCAACCTGGTGCTGGGCGCGGCGCCCAGGCGGGTGCTCCGCTGTCCAGTGACCCGCGCGTGGACCTCGTGTCCTTCACCGGCGGCCTGGTGACCGGTCGCGTGATCGCGGCCGAAGCGGCGTCGACGGTCAAGAAGGTGGCCCTGGAGCTGGGCGGTAAGAACCCCAACGTGGTCTTTGCGGACGCGGATTACGACGCCGCTCTGGACAACGCGCTCAACGGCGCGTTCATCCACTCCGGCCAGGTCTGCTCCGCCGGCGCGCGCCTGGTGATCGAGGAATCCATTGCCGAGAAGTTCGTGACCGATCTGGTGCGCCGCGCAGAGCGAATCCAGTTGGGCGGTCCCTTCGACGAGAAGGCAGAGACCGGCGCGCTGATCTCCGAGGCCCACCGTGACAAGGTCCACGCCTACGTGGAGCGGGCCCGCGAGCAGGGCGCTCGGGTGCGCTGCGGTGGCCAGTTCGCGGAAGGACCTTCGGCGGACGGATCGCTGGACCTCGGCAAGGGTGTGTTCTACCTGCCCACCGTGATCGACCAGTGCACGCGCGAGATGGACTGCGTGTACGACGAGGCCTTCGGCCCCACCGCGACGGTCGAGACCTTCCGCACCGAGGAAGAAGCCATCGAGATCGCCAACGACACCAACTACGGCCTGGCCGGTGCCGTGTGGACCCAGGATGCGGGACGCGCCCAGCGCGTGGCCGGCAAGCTGCGCCACGGAACCGTGTGGATCAACGACTTCGGTCCGTACCTGCCCCAGGCCGAGTGGGGCGGTATGAAGCAGTCCGGTGTGGGCCGCGAACTGGGCTTCCACGGTCTGGCCGAATATCAGGAGACCAAGCACATCTACCAGAACACCCGCCCCGCGGTGACCGGTTGGTTCGCCGAGCACTGAGCCGCCCGGCAGCAGAACACGGGACACCTAAGAACGACCGATGGGAGAAACTGTGAGCACCACTGAAAACGTGGCTACCTACGATTACGTTGTTGTCGGAGCGGGCTCCGCCGGCGCCGTGATCGCGGCGCGCCTGAGCGAGAACCCGGACGTGAGCGTGGCACTGCTCGAAGCCGGCGCCCACGACGAGAACGTGCCGGAAGTCCTGACGCTCAACCGCTGGATGGAACTGCTTGAATCCGGTTACGACTGGGATTACCAGATCGAACCGCAGGAGAACGGCAACTCGTACATGCGTCTGGCTCGCGCCAAGGTGCTGGGCGGTTGCTCGTCGCACAACTCGTGCATCGCCTTCTGGGCACCCGCCGAGGACATGGACGAGTGGGAGTCCAAGTTCGGGGTCGAGGGCTGGAACGCGGAGATGGCATTCCGGTTGTACAAGAAACTCGAGAACAACGAGGATCCCGGATCCCACCACGGCCACGACGGTCCCGTGCGGCTGCGCCAGGTCCCCGCCGTGGATCCCTGCGGTGTGGCGGTTCTCGACGCCGCCGAACAGGCCGGGATTCCGCGCGCGGACTTCAACACCGGCAAGACGGTGACGCAGGGCGCGAACTTCTTCCAGATCAATGCGCGCGAGGACGGCACCCGCTCCTCGTCCTCGGTGAGCTACCTGCACCCGATCAAGAACCGCGAGAACCTCACGATTCTCACCGGCACCCAGGCCAAGCGGATCGTGTTCGACGAGAACCAGCGGGCCACCGGTGTGGAGGTCACGGACAATGCCTTCGGGCGTGCGCACGTGATCTCGGCCAACCGTGAGGTCATTGTCTCCGCTGGTGCCATCGACACCCCCAAGCTGCTCATGCTTTCGGGCATCGGCCCGGCCGAACACCTCACCGAGGTGGGCGTGGACGTCCTGGTGGATTCCCCGGGCGTGGGTTCACACCTGCAGGACCACCCCGAAGCCGTGATCCAGTGGGAGGCCAAGCAGCCCATGGTCGAGGACTCCACCCAGTGGTGGGAGATCGGCCTGTTCGCCCAGGTGGACGAGGGACTGGACCGCCCGGACCTGATGATGCACTACGGCAGCGTGAACTTCGACATGCACACCTACCGGCACGGGTACGCGACCGCGGACAACGCGTTCTGTTTGACCCCCAACGTCACGCACGCCCGTTCCCGCGGCACCGTGCGCCTGCGTACGCGTGACTACCGGGACAAGCCCCGTGTGGATCCTCGGTACTTCACCGACCCCGAGGGCTACGACATGCGCATCATGACCGCGGGTATTCGCAAGGCCCGCGAGATCGTCTCGCAGTCGGGTCTCTCCGAATGGGCGGGACAGGAGCTGTTCCCGGGCCAGGACGTGCAGACGGACGAGGAGATCGCCGAGTACATCAAGCGCACCCACAACACCGTGTATCACCCCGCGGCTCGTGCCGTATGGGACCGGTCGATGATCAGGATTCACCGCTGGATCCGCAGCTGCGGGTCAAGGGCGTGAGTGGCCTGCGCGTTGCCGATGCTTCGGTGATGCCGGAACTGGTCACCGTGAACCCCAACATCACGGTGTACATGATCGGTGAGCGCGCCGCAGAGCTGATTGCCCAGGATCAGGCTCAGGAGCCCGCCGCGAAGTAAGCACTGGTCTCCAGTCACGAACGAAGCCCGGCACTGTTGTGCCGGGCTTCTTTCGTACGGTCCTGATCAGGCGCTGAGGGCCACCGGTTTCGGTTCCAGTTTGTAGAACGGAATACCACCGGAGACGTTGGATGCTCCGGGAACCAGAAGCTGCTGATACTTTTCGCACCACTGGGCACGGCCGCGGTTGTGGGCGGCTGCGTGGGCCAGAGCGCGAACGTTGTTGCTCACATATTCGTGGATGTCTCCATTGGACTCAATGAGACGCACCATGTGGTGGTCCAGGTCGATGTCGACGTTGACGTCAACCCATTGTTCGCGAGGGGACTCGGTCTTTGCGCGTAGTTGTTGAATGTTCTTCATCAGTTTTGTGCTTTCGTACAGTGAGGTTCTTGCTATGCCCGCGGTTGCGCCACAGCCGCTTCGTCATCCAAACCACCCCTGAACCAAGGGTTGGCGTGCGCCGGGTTGGAGCCCAGCAGGAACTCGGGTTTCACCCCGATTTCCAGAGCGCATCTCGTGAAGCTGGATTAGAGCGTAGCGGGTCGAGCCCATGACAAACCAGGGCTTGTCTCATAACGTCACCAAAAGTTAATCAACTAATGGATCGTGCACCATGAATCAGGGTGCCGTTGTGGACAATCGGCGTGCGCGGGAGGCCACGGTCCGTGCCTGTGCATAGTGATCCATGAGTTGATCACACACGGCGGTCCAGGTGCGCGTCTGCACGGTGTCGTAAGCCGTGCGGGAGAAAGCGGCTCGTTTGGCGTTGTCACCCACCAGGTCCAGCACCCGTGCGCGCAACATTTCGGTGTCCCCGGGCTTGTAGAGCCAGCCGTTTCGTGAGGAATCTACCAGATCCACGGGTCCACCGCGGCCCACGGCGACCACGGGAACGGCACTGGCCATGGCTTCCTGGATCGTCTGGCAGAACGTCTCGTGTTCACCGGGATGGACGAAGACGTCCAGCGATGCCATGGCGGTGGCCAGTTCGTCACCGTCCAGGAATCCCACGAAGTACGCGTTGGGAAGGAGCATGCGGAGCTTCTCCTTCTCCGGCCCCGAACCGACGATCACCAACCGGGTGTCGGGCAGCGAATCCAGGACCACCAGATCCTGCACCTGCTTCTCGGGAGCCAAGCGACCCACGTAACCCACGAGCTTCCGGCCACCGCCCACCCGTTCGCGCCATTCGTGATCGCGTCGAGCCGGGTTGAAGCGGCGGGTGTCCACGCCGCGTCGCCACATGCGCACGCGTTGCACGCCGTGCTCGTGCAACGACGAGATGGACGCAGTGGAGGGAGCCAGGGTCACGGTGAGCTGTTGTGCATGTTCCGTACGTGACCCCACAGCACGTTTTCCAGCACCGGTGCACCATAGCGGGCGGCATAACCGGGGACATCGGTCTGATAAATGGACACGCACGGCAGTCCCAGATTCTTGGCGGCCTGGATGGCCTGCCAGCCCAGGACGAAGGGCGAGGCCACGTGCACGACGTCCGGCTGGAACCGGGTCAGGATCCGTTGCATGCGGGCCACCGTGCAGCTGGCCACCCGGACGTCCGAGTAGCCGGCGAGCGGAATGGACGCGATGCGCTGAACCCGCACTCCGTCCATGGTGTCCACAGAGCCCAGGGCTCCGATCTTTTCGTAGGACGGTGCGATGACCATGGCTTCGTGGCCCTGCGCCCGGAGATACTCCAGGACTCGAACCACGGAGTGCGTCACGCCGTTGATGTGGGGGAGGAACTGTTCGGCAACCACTGCGATTCTCACAATTAATACTGTGGCCGCCCCGGGTCACCGGCTCTCCACGCCAGGGTGACCTCAGGGTGAAGTCTGGACCAACACCGGTTGGGACGTGGAAAGATGGAGGCGATGAACTTCCCCACTTTCTCCGGCATGCTTTCCGGGGCGCGCGAGCGGCTGCAACGCCGCCAGGATGGCGCCTCCGGTAATTCACCCACCCCAAAATCCCCATCCGACCCCGAGCGGAGACACCCGGAGGACGGGTTCCCCATGCCGCTGTGGCTTCAGGGTGTCATTGAACTTCTGGCCGTGGCGGTCATCAGTCTGTTGCTCACGGGACTGCTCATGGCGGCCGTGTGGCTGGCCGGTGGTTTCGACTCCTTGGGTGCACTGGGTGGTTTCCAGCTGGCGGGTCAGGTGTGGCTGGTGGCCCACTGCACGCCGTTGACCATGGCCGCCATCCAGGGCATCGATCTTTCGTCGGGCGGCGGCACGCTCACACTGGTGCCCCTGGGCCTGACGCTCATCCCGTTCGGGCTTGCCGTCATTGCCGGGCGCCGGATCGCGCGGGCGTGCTGGCGCGGGCAGTTCCTCAAACCCTTCTTCGCGGGCATGGTCACCTACGCCTGATCGGGGCCCTGGTTGCGCTCGTGAGCAGTACCGAGCACGTGTCTGCGAGCGTGCTGTCCGGAGCGCTCTTCCCCCTGATCCCCGCTGGTCTGGGCACCTGGTCGGCGGCTGGAGCGTGTCTCGTTCCTTGGCCGCGGTCCTGGGCGCCGACGCCGCATCATGGATCCAGCGCACCAGCCAGTACTCGCGCTGGGCCGGTTCTTATGTGTGGGCCGTGGTCCGCGCGGGTTTCCTGTCCGCAGTGGCCGTCATTGCGGCCGGCGCGCTGCTGACGGTGGTGGCGTTGGTGTGGAACTGGGACGGCATCATTGCGGTCTACCAGGAACTGGGCACGGGTGCGGCAGGAGACACCGCGCTGACCGCTCTGCAGTTCGGTTACCTGCCAACATGATCGTGTGGGCCGCAGCCTGGGCCAGCGGTGCCGGATTCTCGGTGGGAGAGGGCACACTCACCTCCCCGTTCGAGAACTCGCTGGGTGCCCTGCCGCAGTTCCCGCCATTTGCAGCCCTGCCGGGCGGCGATCCCTGGATCTACGCCTCGGCCGTGGTGGTGCTGCCGGTCATGGCCGGAGTGCTCGCGGGCTGTGGTTCCTGCGCGAAGGAGAGAACCACCTGGACGACTGGATGGCCATCCGGCTGCCCATGCGCTGGTTCACGTTCATCCTGTCCACGCTGCTGACGGTCGCCTTCATCGCCGCCATCGGCGCGGGACTCGTCGCCTTGTTGGCCTGGTTGTCCCACGGTTCACTCGGGCTGGGCCGACTCACCGACATCGGCCCGAATCCGTGGCACGTGTTCCTGTGGACGGGTGCGGAGATCACGGCCGGCGGTGTCATCGGATACATTTTGGGTCCCTGGCTCGAGCGCGAGGGGTACCGGAAGAATCCGTGGAACAGCTCCCTGGAGGAATCATCCGCCGAGGATGCCGAAACGGAAGGCACGGAGAGCCTCGACGGAGAATCAGCAGGATCCGCGCGGGACGCCAAAAGGAGCGCCAAGCTGAGGCCAAGCAAGCCAAGAAAGCGGAAGCTCGGGAGAAGCGGGCTGCCAAGAAATCGGCGAAACGTAAGGCCGCCCGACTGGCAGTGCCCGGTGCCGACGATCAGTCCGCCGAGGAGCCGGAGCCTTCGGAGTCTGAGCAGCGCACCGGCGCGCACCCCGCACCTCGCGCGGAGCATCGGTCACGAGCCGTCGCGGACGGGACGGACCCCGCGACCGGGCCGAGCGGCGTCGTCGATCGGAACCAAGCTGCTCCCTGGGGTGCGAACGGGTCGACCGCGGTGACCGCTCAGGAACTGGGTGATGCAGATTCTGCGGATGCGGACGGTGACGGTGTGGCCGTGTTCGACGGGGATTCCGCGGACTCCGCTGATCGGGACGGCGCCGCTGATTCGCTGGGCGCCGGCGATTCCGACGGCGTGGCCCCCGGCGAGGATTCCGCGGGCCCGGTCTCCAACTCCGATCCCGAGAGGTAGTTCCAGATGTTGTCCGTGAGCTGACGCTGGCAGTGGCTCGTGGAGGACAGCGTCAGTGCTGAATCGACGCACTCCTGGTAGACCTGCGAGGCCGGCCACACGGCCAAGCGCGCACCACCGCCAAAGGCGTTGAATGCGCCCCATACGGTGGCCAGAATGGCCAAGAATGTGATGAAGAAGCGCGACTGGACCTTGCGGGACGTGCTCAGGCCACGATGCCCAGGACCACTCCGGCCAGTGCCATGATCACGCCCACGGCGGTGGACCACACGTGGCCGGTGACCAGCGCGGAGGACAGCAGCGCCAAGGCGGCTGCCAGACCGGAAAGCCTCAAACGGGAGGACGCGTGTGCTGTGTCTGGGCTTTCGGAATCCTGCATGATCTCCACTGTAAGGCAGCGGCCGGGTCGGGTCCGACCACAGAAAATCGTTAGCATGAACGGTATGCGACTCGTGGTCATGGTTTCCGGTTCCGGGACAAATTTGCAGGCAATCATCGATGCGCTCCACAAGGGCGACGTGGACGTGGACATCGTGGCGGTGGGCGCGGACAAACCCTGTGTCGGCCTGGAACGCGCGGAGGCCGCCGGGATCGACACGTTCCTGGTGCCGCTGGCCAATTATCCGGAGCGGGAGCAGTGGAACCGGAGCCTGGAACGCGCCATCGCCAACTACGCCCCGGATCGCGTGGTGTTCGCCGGATTCATGCGCATCGTGGACGCCCAGCTCGTGGAGCGTTTCGCGGGTAGGATCATCAACACCCACCCTTCGCTGTTGCCATCCTTCCCGGGCGCGCACGCCGTGCGCGACGCCATGAACTACGGAGTCAAGGTCACCGGTGCCACTGTGCACGAGGTCGTGGCGGACGTGGACGCGGGGCCCATCCTGGCCCAAGTCGCCGTGCCGGTCCGGTCTGAAGACACCGAGGACACCCTTCACGAGCGCATCAAGTCCGCCGAACGCGGGCTCCTGGTCAACGCCCTGGCCGCGTTGAGCCGTGACGTTAACTTTGAGCTGCCCATCGAAGAGCAGTCGTAGACTTTTCTTGGCCCCGAGCCACCCACCCACCCCGACCTCTCCTGGAGTTTTTGTGAATTCAATTCAGCTGGACCGTGTACCCCTCAAGCGCGCGTTGATCTCCGTGTATGACAAGACCGGTCTGGAGGAGCTGGCGCGTGGTCTGCACGAGGCCGGGGTCAGCATTGTGTCCACCGGTTCCACGGCCCAGCGGATTGCGCAGGCTGGTGTGCCCGTTACCGAGGTCGCGGACATCACCGGCTTCCAGGAATGCCTGGACGGTCGCGTCAAGACCCTGCACCCGCGCGTGCACGCCGGCATCCTGGCCGACCGTCGCAAGCAGGAGCACATCGATCAGTTGGAAGAGCTCGAGATCGAGCCCTTCGACCTGGTGGTCGTGAATCTCTATCCGTTCGTGGACACCGTGCGTTCCGGCGCGGCCCAGGACGACGTGGTCGAGCAGATCGACATCGGAGGTCCTTCCATGGTGCGCGCGGCGGCCAAGAACCACGCCGCCGTCTCCGTGGTCGTGGATCCCGCGAGTTACCCGGACGTGATCAACGCCGCCCAGGGCGGTGGCTATGATCTCGCGGCCCGCCGGAAGCTTGCGGCCACCGCGTTCGCCCACACCGCCGCGTACGACACCGCGGTGGCCACCTGGACCGCCCAGCAGTTCGAGTCCGATCCGGAGGCCAACTTCTGGCCTCCCTACGCCGGCCTCGCGTTCCAGCGCGCCGAGTCCCTGCGCTACGGCGAGAACCCCCACCAGAAAGCCGCGCTCTACGTCGACGACGCCGCCTCGCCGGGTATCGCACAGGCCGACCAGCTGCACGGCAAGGCCATGTCCTACAACAACTTTGTCGACGCGGACGCAGCCCTGCGTGCGGCCTACGACTACGACCAGCCCGCCGTGGCCGTGGTCAAGCACAACAACCCGTGTGGCGTGGCCATCGCGTCCCCGGGTGCCACGGACCCCATTGCCGACGCCCACCGCAAGGCCCACGCGTGCGACCCGCTCTCCGCCTACGGCGGCGTGGTTGCAGCCAACCGTCCCGTGACCGCGGAGATGGCCGAGACCCTCAAGGGAATCTTCACCGAGGTCGTGGTGGCCCCGAGCTTCGAACCCGCAGCCCTGGAGATCCTGCAGGCCAAGAAGAACATCCGCCTGCTCGAACTGCCGGAGGGCTTCGGCCGCGATCCGCTCGAGTACCGTGCCGTGTCCGGAGGTGCCCTGTTCCAGCAGGCCGACCGCCTGGATGCACCCGGTGACGATCCCGCGAACTGGACCCTTGCCGCCGGAGAAGCAGCGGACGAGCAGACCCTCGCGGACCTCGAATTCGCGTGGCGATCGCTGCGCGCGGTGAAGTCCAACGCCATCCTGCTCGCCCATGACGGCGCCTCCGTGGGCATCGGCATGGGGCAGGTCAATCGTGTGGATTCCTGCAAGCTCGCCGTGGAACGCGCCGACTCGTTGGCCGAGAACGGTGCGCAGCGCGCCCGCGGTGCGGTGGC
>NZ_AJXN01000011.1 GCF_000286355.1 Kocuria atrinae C3-8
TCAGGACTGGCGTCCCAGGTGTCCGCGAGCGCGCCGGGCGGCTCTTGGCAGCACGCGGGGTCGGGACAGGTGGACTGCTTGCGCGCGGTGGTGTCCCTGTTGCGGAACCACTTGACGTGCTCGTAGGGCACCCCGAAAGCAATGGAAAACTCGCCGTCCGTGGACCGCTCCACCCGCGCCGAACACCAGAACGTGCCGCCGGGAGTGTCCGTGTACTGGAAGTGCGAGAGCAACCGGTTGGTCGCGGAGAACGCCTGCCGCGCGGAGAAATAGCGACATGCCCGCTGGCCTTCGACCGCTCCGGTGTGGTCGGTGGGGAATGCGATGCCGTCATTGGACCAGGCCTTGTGGATGATCCCGGAGGAATGGACCTTCTCGAAGTGCGTGGGGATCCCGAAGTGCTGGGTCATCAGGTTGGTCATGCGGTGCGCGGCGGTCTCATGGGAGACGGCGAACGCGTCGCGCAGGTCGTCCACGGAGAGCTCTCGGCGGGCCTTGGACTCGGCGAGCAACTTCACGGCCGAGGACTCCGGAATCATGAGCGCTGCCGCAAAGTAGTTGGTCTCAACCCGCTGCTCCAGGAACTCCCCGTAGTTTTCGGGGCGCGAGTGATCCAGCAGCAAATGCCCCACGGCCTGCAGCAACACGGACCATGTGGAGCCGATACTCGAGCGCGCCGGCAGGTAGAACCGCTTATTGCGCAGGTCCGTGACCGACCGAGTGGAGTGCGGCAGATCCGGGACCTGATGAATCTCGAACCCCACGTGGGACACCAGCGACGAGATGTGGTGCTCGGACAGCGGCCCACCACCGTGCCCGATGGCCGCCAGCAACTCCCCGGCCATCGTCTCGATGCGCTCGAAGTAGTTATTCAGCTTCTGCATGCGCGCCGCAGGTCGGTGTTGGCGCGCCGGGCCTCCTCGGGTGTGGCTGCCTGTTCATCCAGCCGTTGGGCGAGCTGACGTTGCAGCGCGACGATGGCCTCGAGCGCCTCGGTGCTCAGCCCCGGCCCCACGCGCACGGACGGCAGCCCCAGCGACGAGTACATGGGCCCGCGCTGCACCCGTTCCACCTCGATCTCCAGCTCCATGCGCTTGGACGGTGCCTTGGCCCCGATCAGCTGGTCGACCGTCATGTCCAGCGCCTTGGCGATGCACCCAGCGTGGAGAGTTTGGGCTCGCGCTTTCCGTTCTCGATCAGCGACAACGCCGACGCCGCCATGCCCACCTGCTCGGCCAGCTGCCCGAGCGTCACACGGAGCCTCTTGCGGCGGTAGCGGATGCGGCGGCCCACGGCGATGGGGTCAGCGGGGTCGCCCTCGAACACGGAATCGGCGGGCGGGGCAGAAGGTGCGCTCTCGCGGGTGCGTTGGCCCTGCGGCGTCGTCGAACGAGGTGCCATGGCACGAGCTTACGGAAAACATGCCGAAACGTGAAGAACTGGATTTCTTCACTGAACTTTCTGGGTGCAACCGGCTGAAAACCCAGCAAAGTAGTAGTCACAAGGCACAGAGAAGCGGAACTTCAACGACAGCCGCCGTCTCGCAAGGATCAAGGAGAACCACCCATGAGCCCCATGAACAGCAATCAGCGCACCGCCCAGGAGATCCAGCAGGACTGGGACGAGAATCCCCGCTGGCTCGGCATCACCCGTGATTACACGCCCGAGGAGGTCCTGCGTCTGCAGGGTTCCTTTCGAGAGGAGCACACCCTCGCACGCCGCGGTGCAGACCGGCTCTGGCAGCTGCTCAACACGGAGAATTACATCAATGCTCTGGGCGCTCTGACCGGCAACCAGGCGGTTCAGCAGGTCAAGGCCGGCCTCAAGGCCATCTACCTTTCGGGTTGGCAGGTCGCCGGTGACGCCAACCAGGCCGGGCAGACCTACCCGGATCAATCCCTGTACCCCGCCAACTCGGTGCCGCAGGTGGTGCAGCGCATCAACAACGCGCTGCGCCGCGCGGACCAGATCGAGCACTCCGAGGGCATCAGCACGGTCGACAACTGGATGGCCCCGATCGTGGCGGATGCGGAAGCCGGCTTCGGCGGCCCGCTCAACGCATTTGAGTTGATGAAGTCCATGATCAACGCCGGCGCGGCCGGTGTGCACTGGGAGGACCAGCTGGCCTCCGAGAAGAAGTGCGGACACCTGGGCGGCAAGGTTCTGGTTCCCACCCAGCAGCACGTTCGCACCTTGAACGCCGCCCGCCTGGCCGCGGACATCGAGGACGTTCCCACCCTGATCATCGCCCGCACCGACGCTGAGGCAGCCACCCTCATCACCTCCGATGTCGACGAGCAGGACGCCGAATTCATCACCGGCGAGCGCACCTCCGAAGGCTTCTACAAGGTCCGCAACGGCCTGGAGCCCTGTGTGGCACGCGCCAAGGCGTACGCCCCGTATTCGGATCTGATCTGGATGGAGACCGGCACCCCGGACCTCGAGCTTGCCCGCAAGTTCGCCGAGGCCGTCCACGAGGACTTCCCGGACCAGATGCTCGCCTACAACTGCTCGCCGTCCTTCAACTGGAAGAAGCACCTGGACGACGAGACCATCGCCAAGTTCCAGCGCGAACTCTCAGCCATGGGTTACCGCTTCCAGTTCATCACCCTGGCCGGTTTCCACGCCCTCAACTACTCGATGTTCGATCTGGCCCACGCTACGCCCGCAACCAGATGACCTCGTACGTCGAGCTGCAAGAGCGCGAGTTCGCCGCAGAGGAACGCGGCTACACCGCCACCAAGCACCAGCGCGAGGTGGGCACCGGGTACTTCGACCTGGTCTCCCAGGCCGTGAACCCCAACTCCTCGACCACCGCTCTGGCCGGCTCCACGGAGACCGCGCAGTTCTGAGCGATGCGCGAGTAGTCGCCTCGAAGTAGAAGTAGTCGTGTCGCCCGGAGGTCATGATCCTCCGGGCGACCGTCATGTCACGTTCTTCTCTCTGTAGAACAAAGAGCCACGTCACCGCCTATCTCGCGTACGGTGAGCAGGCATGAAGGACTCCGCGCTCCGCTCAACCCTGCTCATAGCCCTGGGATTCTCAGCGCTGGCCGCGATAACCGTCCGGGTGTGGTTGGCATGGTTGGCTCAGGACTCCGCCGGCGGTGTTCCGATCGGCCTGGCCCTCGGCTACGTGACACTGGTCATCGCCACAGTGGGGTTAGGTATCGCAACTTTGATCATCTGCCTCACCGACCTCGCTCGCACCGCAGCCTCTCGAGGATTGCGCACCGGACTCACGCTGGGCAGCTACGCCTCGGGAGCGCTGTCCTTGGCCGCATTGGTCGCCACCGTGGCGCGGTCCATCACCGGCCCCGGCACAGGTTCCTGGCAGCAGGAATGTCTCATCCCTTTCCGCTCATCCTGTGGGTCCTGGCCCTCGCCACCCTGTGGGTCACTCTGGCGTTGAGCGCGCTGATTCTTCGACGCCGCCGCGCCAACCATGCCTGACCTTGCTCCATCAGGAGAAGGGCATTGGCGAATGGGGGCGGCGCTTCCCGCCTGCCGTTCCCTCACGCGAAGTTGTCGGCGCATGGTGCTCGGGCAAGCGTGATGTGAGGAAATCGCAAGGCAGCAGTCTGGTGTGAGGAAGATGCAGATTCCGGGCCCCGAAACTGCATTGTCCTCACATGAGGCCATCCGAATGCTGTTGCCTCACCTGAGATTGCAGGCATAGTATCCCGCCCTCCTCCCGGAGCATTCCCGACGACGCCGCTCGGTCGCGTTCGTCGCAACAGGCCCCTCAGCGCCGCGGCCCGCACACTCATCAGTGAGTGTGCGGGCCGCAGTGCTGTTGCGTGCGCGGGGTAATCCGTCAGGACTTCTTCTTGGTGTCCTTGAGGAAGTTGGTGATGCGGATCGTGCACAGGCGCTTGCCGGTGTCGATGTGGCTGATGACCACTTCATGAGTCGTGGCCGAGCGGCCCAAGTGGATGGCAGTGGCTACGCCGCGGATCATGCCGGACCGCGCGGAAGCGTGGTGGGTCGCGTTGATGTCCACGCCCACGGCCACTTTGCCGAATGTGGAGGCGTGAATCACCGCTGCCCACGAGCCGAGCGCTTCACCCAGGGCCACGGATGCGCCGCCGTGCAAAAGGCCCAGCGACTGGCGGTTACCTTCCACCGGCATGGTCGCGACCACGCGTTCGGCGGACTGCTCCTCGATCACCACGCCCATCTTGTTGTCCAGCTCACCCAGCTGAATGGTCCACGGTTCGTAGGGCTGGCCGTCCGCGTCCTCGAAGGGGAGCTTCTCGCGGTTCTTCCGGTCCTGGTCCGCGCGGATGTCCGCCGGGGTGGGGTCCTCGTGCATGGTTCCTCCTTAGCTTGGCGTCCGACGCCGCCGCGGTGCGTTGCGTGCGCGAGGTACCCGAGCGGCGTCGTTGCCCGAAAAACGGTGGTGCGCTGTTGTGACCTAGGTTATCCTGGACTAAATACTGACCGATCGTTCGGCTTGAAGTGTTGAGAAGGGACCGGCGCGTGAGCACCCAAACCAAAACCCAGGACATCCAAATCCTCCCCAGCTACGTGAGCGGCCAGTGGTGGCAGCCGGAAAACCCGGAGCGCGTCGCGGATGTGAACAACGCGGCGACCGGCGAGCTTGTGGCCCGCGTCAGCACCGACGGTCTGGACACCGCCGCCGCCATCGAATACGGCCGCACGGTGGGCCAGGAAAACCTGGGCAAGCTGCGCATTCATGACCGCGCGCTGATCCTCAAGCAGCTCGCGCAGTACCTCACCGAGCACAAGGACGAGCTCTACGAGATCTCCTACGCCACGGGTGCGACCACCAAGGATCACCTGATCGACATCGACGGTGGCATCGGCACCGTGTTCACGTTCTCGTCCAAGGGACGTCGCGAACTGCCCAATTCCAACGTGATCGTCGACGGCGCCGTGGAACAGCTCTCGCGTGACGGCTCGTTCCTGGGCGAGCACATCTACACACGCATTCCCGGTGTGGCCGTGCAGATCAACGCGTTCAACTTCCCCGTGTGGGGCATGCTCGAGAAGTTCGCCCCGGCGTTCATCGCTGGTGTCCCCTCCATCGTGAAGCCCGCGACGCCCACCGGTTACGTGACCGAAGCCTGCGTGCGCCTGATGCTGGATTCGGGCCTGCTGCCCGAGGGTTCGTTGCAGCTCATCTCCGGCTCCGCCCGTGACTTGCTCGACCACCTGGACGCCCGCGACCACGTGGCCTTCACCGGTTCGGCCGCAACTGCCAAGTCCCTGCGCTCACACACGAACGTGCAGGACAAGGGCGTGCGCTTCACCGCGGAGACCGACTCCCTCAACGCAGCGATCATGGCTCCTGACGTCACCCCCGATTCGCCCGAGTTCGAGGCGTTCGTGAAGTCCGTGGTTCTGGAGATCACCGCTAAGGCCGGCCAGAAGTGCACCGCCGTGCGCCGCGTGATCGTGCCGCAGAACATGCGCTCTGAGGTCATCTCGGCCATCGAGGCTCGCGTGTCCGAGCGGGCCAAGGTGGGCGATCCTCGTTCCTCTGAAACCACCGTAGGTGCCCTCGCCTCCGATGAGCAGCAGTCCGAGGTTTCCCGCTCCGTGCGCACCCTGATCGACGCCGGTGCGGTCGTGGAATTCGGCGGCCCGGAGGCCCTGTCCTCGGTTCCTTCCGAGGGCGCGTTCTTCCCGGTGACCTGCTGTCCTTCGACGACGCCCGCACCCCCGCCGTCCACGAGGTCGAGGCCTTCGGCCCGGTCACCTCCGTGATCAGCTACGACGGATCGGTGACAGACGCCGTGGAGATCGCCGCCCTGGGCGGCGGCTCCCTGGTGGCCACGGTGTGCACCCACTCGCCCGAGCTGGCGGGTGAGTTCGCGGCAGGCATCGGCTCCCACCACGGTCGCGTACTGTTCCTGGACCGCGACGACGCCAAAACCTCCACCGGTCACGGCTCCCCCGTTCCGCACCTGGTGCACGGTGGTCCCGGTCGCGCCGGCGGCGGTGAAGAGCTGGGCGGCATCCGCGCCGTGAAGCACTACATGCAGCGCACCGCCGTCCAGGGCTCCCCGGATCTGCTCACCGGCATCACCGGTCAGTGGCACTGGGGCGCAACCGCCAACACCGTGACCCGTGAAGACGTGGAGAACGGCATGGGCGAGCACCCGTTCCGGAAGTCGCTGGAGACCCTGCGTATTGGCGACCAGCTGGTGTCCGACCTGCGCGAGGTCAAGCTCGAGGACATCCTGGAATTCGCGGAGAAGACCGGAGACACGTTCTACGCGCACACGGACGAGGAGGCCGCCATGGCCAACCCGTTCTTCCCGCGCCGCGTGGCCCACGGTTACCTGCTGGTCTCCTGGGCCGCTGGCCTGTTCGTGGAGCCCGCCCCGGGACCGGTGCTGGCCAACTACGGCTTGGAGAACCTGCGCTTCATCACCCCGGTCACCTACGACGATTCCATCCGCGTGACGCTGACCGCCAAGCGGATCACCCCGCGCGTGACCGATGAGTACGGTGAGGTTGCCTGGGACGCCCGGCTGACCAACCAGAACGACGAGATCGTGGCCACCTACGACGTACTGACCCTGGTCTCCAAGACCTGGCCGATGCCGGAGGACACTGAGTAACCCGGGCTGGCCGAGCAGCTGAAAACGGCGGTGGTGTGGACTCGATTCGAGTCCCCACCACCGCCGTTGCGTTCCTGCCACCTGACTAGGAACCAGAACTCAGTCACTTTTAGGCCACTCGGCACGGCCGGGGCAGATTCCTGGCACTCTAAAGCCACTCAGAGCCGTTCTGGGTGGCGTGAAAGTGTCTGGAATCTTGGCGGTGGCCTAAGGATGTCTCAGATTTCGGCGGCAACTCGAAAGCTGCCGCTACATCGCCCGCAGCCCAGCGAAGATCATTTTGACCGCGGTGTCCGAGAGCTGGTCCACGGTTCCGGAGCGTTCGGGCTGATACCAGTCCACGATCGAGTTGACCATGCCCAGCATCAAACGGGGCGCGGATTTGTTGGAGATGTCGGTGCGCAGGTCGCCTTCGTCCTGGGCCGTGCGCACCAGGTTCTCGACCATCCGCGTCAATTGCCGACGCCGCTCGAGCGCCTTCAACTCGACCGGCGAGTTCCCACGCAGTCGCAGCAACAGCGTCACGTAGGGCATTTGATCCACCAGCACCCGCACGGAGCCCTGAATGATCATCTCGAGCTTGTTCACGGCGCGGGAATCGGTGGCCTGGACGTGCTCAAAAACGGCCTCGAGTGAATCCAGTGCGCGGTTGAGCGCTGTTCCAGGATCTCTTCCTTGGAGGCCACGTGGTGGTAGATCGCGGACTTGGAAATGCCCAGGTGGGAGGACAAGGTTCCCATGGAGGTGGCGTCATAACCGTGACGGTTGAACACCTCGACACACACGGCCAGCAAGGTCTCCCGGTCGTAGCCGGGACGACCGCGACGAGGCGCCGAAGCGGCGTCGTCGTGCGTGAGGGAGCGTGGCTGTGCTGGCATGAACCCGGACTCTACTTTCTGTTACTGAACGATCACTACAGGCTACCGCGAGCCGAACGCAACGAGCACCGGAGGAAACCCTCCGGTGCTCGGCGTCATGGCTGATCAGAGCTTACTTATCGCGGTGATCGTAGATGCGGCGCAGCTTGCCGGAGGAACGCTCCAGCGAGCCGGGCTCCACCACGTTGATCGCGGCGGACGAACCGATCTTGGTCTTGATCTCGTGCACGAGCTTCTTGGCGCCCTCCTGAGCTTCCTCGGGAGTGGCCTCGTCGCGGCGCTCGATGTGGATGGTCATCTGGTCCATGCGCTTGGGCCGGGTGATCTCCAGCGTAAAGTGCGGGGACAGAGCCGGGATCTGCAGCGCGAGTTCCTCGATCTGGGACGGGAACAGGTTCACGCCGCGCAGGATGATCATGTCGTCCGAACGACCCGTGATACGGCCCGTGCGACGGTGACCCGGGCGCACCGACCCCGGCAGCAAGCGGGTCAGGTCGTGGGTGCGGTAGCGAATGATCGGCAGCGCCTGCTTGGTGAGCGCGGTGAAGACCAGCTCACCGGGTTCACCCGTGTCCAGCACGCGATCGTCGAACGGGTCGATGATCTCCGGGCGGAAGTGATCCTCCCAGATGTGGGATCCGTCCTTGGTCTCCACGGATTCACCGGCCACACCGGGACCCATGACCTCGGACAGACCGTAGATGTCACACGCGGTGATGTCGAAGGTCTTCTCGATCTCGTGACGCATTTCCTCGGTCCACGGCTCGGCACCGAGCACAGCGTGCTTGAGGGAAGTCTCGCGCGGATCGATGCCGTGCTTGCGGAAACCATCGGCAATGGTCAGCAGGTAGGTGGGCGTGGACAGGATGACCTCGGGCTGGAAGTCCTGGATCAGCTGAACCTGCTTGTCGGTCTGGCCGCCGGACATCGGGATCACGGCGCAACCGAGGCGCTCAGCGCCGTAGTGGGCACCCAGACCACCGGTGAACAAGCCGTAGCCGTACACGTTGTGCACCTTGTCGCCGGGCTTCACGCCGGACATGCGGAAGCAACGGGCCACCAGGGTGCCCCAGGTCTCCAGGTCATCTTCGGTATAGGCCACCACGGTGGGCTGACCGGTGGTTCCGGAGGACGCATGGATGCGACGGATCTCGGACATGGGCGTGGCGAAGGACTTGAACGGGTAGGACTTCCGCAGGAATTCCTTGTCCGTGTAGGGGAACTTGGCCAGGTCCTCGAGTTCCTTGAAGTCGTCCGGGTGCACGCCGTGCTCGTCGAAGAGTTCCTTGTAGGCAGGAACGTTCTCGTAGGCGTAGTGCAGGGTCCAGTTGAGGCGCTCAGTCTGCAGCGCCTCGATCTGGTCCCGGCTCATGGTCTCTTCGGGATCCGGCTGCGAAGGATCCGCCGACTTGGTGGGCTTGTACGGATTGGGAACGGAGCAAGTGGTCATGGCCTTCAAGCTTTCTGACGGTTGGGCACGGTACGGCTACGGCCGCGGAACTGGGCGATCACGGAGCCGTCTTCGGCTGTGACGCACATGTCGTAGAGGCCGCTGCGACCGGTGGTGGCGATCTCACGACCTTCGGCGGTCAGGGTCTGACCGACTCGAGCTGAACTGATGAAGTTGATGTCCACGCCCTGCGCCACCGTGATGGTGCTGCCATCCCCGGTGGGGTCGTTGCAGGCCATGGCGAAGCACGAATCAGCCAGGCTGAAGATCATGCCCCCGTGGACGATGCCGAAACCGTTGAGCATCTCTTCCCGCACGGTCATGCTGATCACGGCGTGACCCGGGTCCGCCCGATGAACGGTGATCCCCAGCCACTCCGAGGTCTTGTCCCCGCGGAGAATCGGATGTTCCGGCATGTTGTCTCCCTCACATTATATGACCGAATGGTCAGTAGGGAATCGCAAAATGTGATGTTCTGTCAAGTGGATCACAATTTTTCGGGTTTTGTGTTGACGACCACATTTTACAGCTATATTCTGAACGAGCGGTCAGTTATTATCGAAGCGGAGTCCGCGGCAGCTTGCTCCGCCCCAACTCATCCGTGAACTGAGGGACACCATGACTGAACAAACCACTTCCACCGAGAACTCCGTGGACCAGCAGCACTTCGACACGCTCATTGCGGACGATTCCCGCATCGAGCCCCGCGACTGGATGCCCGAGGCCTACCGCAAGACCCTGACCCGTCAGGTTTCTCAGCACGCGCACTCGGAAATCATCGGCATGCAGCCTGAGGCCAACTGGATCACCCGCGCACCCAGCCTCAAGCGCAAGGCCATTCTGATGGCCAAGGTCCAGGACGAGGCCGGCCACGGTCTGTACCTGTACTCCGCCGCCGAGACCCTGGGCACTCCCCGCGAGGTCCTCAACGAGCAGTTGCTGTCTGGCAAGGCCAAGTACTCCTCGATCTTCAACTACCCGGCACGCACCTGGGCCGACATGGGCGCCATCGGCTGGCTCGTGGACGGCGCAGCGATCTGCAACCAGGTTCCCCTGTGCCGCGCATCCTACGGACCCTACGGCCGCGCCATGGTCCGCATCTGCAAGGAAGAGTCCTTCCATCAGCGCCAGGGCTGGGAGATCCTCTACGAGCTCTCCCACGGCTCCAAGGAGCAGAAGCAGATGGCGCAGGATGCCGTGAACCGCACCTACGGCCCCGCACTGCAGATGTTCGGCCCGCCGGATGCCGACTCCCCCAACTCCCAGCAGTCCATGGAGTGGAACATCAAGCGCTTCTCCAACGATGAGCTGCGCCAGCGTTTCGTGGACATGATCGTTCCGCAGGCAGAGGCCCTGGGCCTGACCCTGCCGGATCCCGATCTGAAGTGGAACGAGGAACGCGGTCACTACGACTACGGTCAGCTGGACTGGGACGAATTCATGTCCGTGATCAAGGGCTCCGGTCCGTGCAACGTGCAGCGCATGCAGCGCCGTCGCAAGGCCCACGACGACGGCGCCTGGGTCCGCGAAGCCGCCGAGGCCTACGCCAAGCGTCAGATGCAGGCCGCTGCCGAGGCAGCCGGGTCCGCGGACGACAACGAAGAAGTCAGCATTGTTGCGGGCCGCGCGTCCGCCGAACTCATCGGAGCCTGAACATGAGCGAAAACACCACCGGTAACTGGCCCCTGTGGGAGGTCTTCGTGCGGTCCTCGCGCGGTCTGTCCCACGTGCACGCGGGTTCGCTGCACGCCCCGGACGCCACCATGGCCGTGCGCAACGCACGCGACCTGTACACCCGTCGCAACGAGGGCACCAGCGTGTGGGTCGTCCCGGCTGACGCGATCACCTCGTCCGATCCGGACTCCAAGGGTGGCTACTTCGAGTCCGCTCAGGGTAAGAGCTACCGCCACGCCACCTACTACACCAAGAGTGAAGGGGTGAAGCACCTGTGAGCGCATTCGCATCCCACGATTCCGCAACCAAGCAGTCGGCCGGTAACGCGATCACCGCTGAGGACATCGCCACTTCCGGTGGCAAGGCGTCCGAGCCGGTGGCCCAGTACGCGCTGCGTCTCGGTGACGATTCCCTGATGCTGGCTCAGCGTCTGTTGGTGGATCTCTCGCGCTCCCGAGCTCGAGGAAGACATTGCCCTGGGCAACATCGCCCTGGACATGGTGGGTCACGCTCGCTTCCTGCTGACCTACGCGGGTTCCGCGTGGGGTAAGTCCGAGGACGACCTGGCGTACTTCCGCGACGAAGAGGATTTCCGCTCGGTCCGCCTGGTCGAGCAGGAGAACGGTGACTTCGGGCAGACCATCGCCCGTCAGCTGTTGTTCTCCTTCTACCAGTACGAGCTCTACTCGGCGCTGCAGTCCTCCCAGGACCAGACCCTGGCCGCTATTGCGGACAAGGCGGTCAAGGAGGTCGAGTACCACCAGGACACGCGGCACAGTGGATTCTGCGCCTGGGCCTGGGCACCGAGGAGTCCAAGCGTCGCATCCAGGAAGGCCTCTACTACATGTGGCCGTACCTGGACGAGCTGTTCGCTGACGAGCCGTTGCACGACGAGCTCGAGGGCATTGCGGTCCGCCCGTCCACGCTGCGCGAGAACACCATGAAGCGCATCGAGGCACTGCTGGCCGAGGCCGAGCTCGAGGTTCCCAAGGTCACGCAGGCTCGGTTGTCCGACTCCCCGCGCGACGGCGAGTACTCGGAGTACCGCGGTTACATCCTGGCCGAAATGCAGTCGCTCGCGCGGAAGCATCCCGGGGCCAAGTGGTGATCTAGATGACCTCACGCGTTTCTTCCGATTCCGTACTTCGTCACGACGCCGCTCCCCGCGAGTTGCCGCTGGGCCCGTCCCAGCGGCCCTCCAACGAGGAGGACGCCAAGCTGTGGGATGTCGCCGCGACCGTGTGCGACCCCGAGATCCCCGTGCTCACGCTCGAGGATCTGGGTGTGCTGCGTGATGCGTACGCGGGCCAGGACGAGACCGTTGTGGTGATCACTCCCACGTACTCCGGTTGCCCGGCCATGGACACCATGGCCGCCGATCTGGAGACCGTGGTTCAGGCCGCCGGTTACCGCAACGTGCGCGTTGTCCAGGTGCTGCGTCCGGCGTGGACCACGGACTGGATGAGCGAGGCCGGTCAGGCCAAGCTCACCGAATACGGCATAGCCCCGCCCACCGGTCGCACGGCCGCCGGGCACAATTCGGGACCGGTCCGCTTGGCCCTGTCCGTCAAATGTCCTCGCTGCAGTTCGTTGAACACCCGAGAGATGACCCGTTTCGGGTCCACCTCGTGCAAGGCCCTGTGGGTCTGCAACGACTGCAAGGAACCCTTCGACTACTTCAAGGTGCACTGACATGAGCGAAACCATTGAGGCCACTGGATCCGAGACCGGCGAGGCCAAGCCCGCCGCCAAGCGCCGGGGCACGTTCAACACCCTCGAGGTGTCCGAGGTGCGTAAGCTCACCTCCGATTCCGTGGAGGTGACGTTCGCGGTTCCCGAGGATCTCGTGGACGACTACGACTATCTTCCGGGCCAGTACGTTGCCGTGCGTGCCCAGATCAACGGCCACGAGGTGCGCCGTTCCTACTCGATCTGCGCGGACCCCAAGCCGGGCGAGATCCGCGTGGCCATCAAGAAGGACATGGGCGGCGTGTTCTCCACGTGGGCCAACGAGCAGCTCAAGGCCGGCGATGTCTTGGACGTGATGAACCCGCAGGGTGCTTTCACCTCCAAGGTGAACATCACCTCCATGAACAACCCGGAGGAACTGGCGCGCCAGGAGGTGGCCAAGAACAAGAACGTTCACGTGGTGGCTTTCGCCGCCGGTTCCGGCATCACGCCCATCATGTCGATTGCCCGCGCGATCCTGCGTGCCTCCGACACCGCGTCGATGGACCTGGTCTACGCCAACCGTTCCTCGATGGACGTGATGTTCGCCGAGGAACTCGGTGACCTCAAGGACAAGTACCCCTCCCGCGTGGCCATTCACCACGTGCTCTCCCGTGAGCAGCGCATTTCTCCGCTGATGTCCGGTCGTATCGACCAGGACAAGCTGGAGGAGCTGTTGGATCACGTGATCCAGGTGAACTCCGCGGACGAGTGGTTCCTGTGCGGCCCGTTCGAGCTGGTCCAGTTGTGCCGCGACACTCTCAAGGAGCGTGGCGTGGACGAGTCCAAGGTGCGCTTCGAGCTGTTCACCACGGGCAAACCGGCCGCTCCGCAGGGTCAGCAGGGCCGCGTGGTCAAGGCCGACCCCAAGGGTGACAACTTCAAGATCACCTTCAATCTCGACGGCGCCAGCGGTGAGGTCGAGTCCCCGATGTCCGCGAACGAGACCGTACTCAACGCCGCGCTGCGCGTGCGCCCGGACGTTCCGTTCGCGTGCGCCGGTGGCGTGTGTGGCACCTGCCGCGCCAAGGTCACCGGTGGCGAGTTCGAGATGGAAGAGAACTTCGCTCTCGAGAAGGACGAGGTGGACGCAGGTTACGTGCTGACCTGCCAGACCCGCCCCACCTCCAAGGAACTGAGCGTCGACTTCGACGCCTGAGTTCGTGTGCTTTGCCGACGACGCCGCGCTGGGACCCGCGCGGCGTCGTCGTCGTATGTGCCCGCTCGCCACGAACGCGACCGGGCGTAGGAACCGAACCGCAAGGAGAACCCCATGATTGATCTGACGATCGAGGACAACATTGCCCACGTGGTGCTCAACGCACCCAAGAAGCTGAATTCGCTGGATGCGGCCGCGTTGGACGAGCTGGCCCAGGCGTACACCGAGGCCGAGCAGGCCGGGGTGCGGGCCCTGGTGCTGCGCGGTGAGGGACGTGCGTTCTGCGCAGGCCGTGACATCTCCCAGGTGGACCCGGCGACCGATGACACGGATGCCTACCTGTCCGGCAAGGTGCAGCCGCTGCTGCAGCAGATGTCCGAATTCCCGGCACCCACGTTTGCGGCCGTGCAGGGGGCCTGCCTGGGTGTGGGGCTGGGTCTGGCGATCGCCACGGATGTCGTCTACGTGGCCGAGGACGCGACCATCGGCTCGCCGTTCGCCAACCTGGGCGCCACGCTCGATTCGGGTGGGCACGCGTTGTTCACCGAGCGGCTCGGAGCTCACCGCACCCTGGATCTGATCTACACCGCAGAGATGATGACGGGCGCTGACGCCGTGGCCGCGGGGCTGTTCTCACGCGCGGTTCCGGCCGATGAGTTGCTGGACTTCACCATGAAGCGCGTCAACAAGGCGGCCAAGGGCGCCACCCAGGCGTACGTGGCGTCCAAGAAGCTCGTGGCTCAGGTGCGTGACGCCAAGGTGGGCCTGTGGGATTCCATGGCCGCGGAGAACAAGGCTCAGGCGGCACTG
This sequence comes from Kocuria atrinae C3-8, assembly GCF_000286355.1. Taxonomy (GTDB): domain Bacteria; phylum Actinomycetota; class Actinomycetes; order Actinomycetales; family Micrococcaceae; genus Kocuria; species Kocuria atrinae_A. The sequence goes on from NZ_AJXN01000011.1 coordinate 14,292, forward strand.
TGCTCGACCGATGACTACGCGGAAGGTTTCGCTGCGTTCCAGGAGAAGCGCAAGCCGGAGTTCACCGGCAAGGGCTGACACAGGGAACGCCACTGAAGCCACGGAGCGGGTACTGACGCGAATTTCTCCCCCGAATAATCGCGCCGGTACCCGCCCCTTCCGTTCACGGATGTCGTCCCGGTGAACCGCCGTTGCACCTAGCTAAGGTGCAGCTCGACGTGGTGGGCCATGAACGGGCGCCGCAGTGACGTCTTGGAATCGTGACTGATACGGCGCTCTGGATCCCCCTGATAGCGCCGAACGAGCAATGCTCCGAGCCACGTTCCATGTATATAGTAAGCACCCTTTTTATTATTTTCGCAAGGGTTGTAACCTAAATGGAACCATTAATTCTTAGTGCACTAACATCGGGGCTTGTCAGTCGGCCTTGAAGCGGTACTCCACCGGACGGTTCTTGCGGGGCAAGGACTCCACGATCAACTCGTAGGACTCGTGCACCAGCTCCGTCACGAGTTCTTCAGTGAGTTGCTCGGAACCGGCCAGGGAGATCCAGTGTTTCTTGTTCATGTGCCAGCCGGGTTCGATGCCCTCCACGGTCTGGCGCAGTGCCACGGAGTGTTCGGGATCCACCTTGAGGTTCACCAGCGGCCTGCCGTACGGGGATGCCACGAGGATGAAGATCTTGCCGGCCACCCGGTAGACCGTGGTCTCGTCCCCGAACGGAAAATCCTTCTCGGCCGAGGGCAGCCCTGCGGCCACTGTGGCGGCGTAGTGCTGGATCTGTTCTCCGTCCATGGCTCAACCCCACACCCCCAGGGCCAAGAAAACAAGGCCCGCGAGCGCGAGGCCCACCACCACAACGGGCCGGATGTCCTTGCGGGACAGTGTGGCCGTGAGATCTTCGATCCTGCGCGCCGCTTTGGGGAACCTGCGCCACAACCATGCAGCCAAAAGATAAGGGCCCACGAATCCCACAAGGAACACCGCGTAGAGGATCAGGTCGACCACGATGTCGTGGCTCGCACCCGTGATCACTCGTCCCGTGATGTACATGGTGGCCATGCCGCTGACCCCCACCACGGTGTTGATGAAGCCCAGGAGGACCATCTTGCGGGGGCTCTCCGTGTCATGACGGGCGGGAGCTTTGTGCGGTGTGAACGGTGTGGTGCGGTAACGGCGGTACTCGATCAGTGCTGCGATCAGCAGCAAGGATCCTGCGGTGAGGTCCACGCTGTGCCGAATCAACAGTTCCTCCACCCGACCCTTCAGGCCGCCGTGAGAGTCTCCGGATCCACGAACCGGAACACCACGACCAGCAGAGTGGATCCGAGCATCATGCCCACGGTCACCCAGCGGATCATGGTTGCCGCCTTGGGAGTGTGGGCCAACAGATGCAGCACCACCGCATAGAGCGACGGCGTGAATCCCATGACCAGCCCCAGACCCAACAGGCTCACTGCGGCACTGGCCAGGCGATCGCGGTAGCCTCCATGGCTTCCATTCTGCCCTCCGGGAACAGCTCGGGGGCTCTGTAGTGCGTATCACCACGGTTCAGTAGCGTGGTTGCATGACCACTTCCGTGTTTGATCTGCAAGCATTTGACCGCTCCGTACGCCCCCAGGACGACCTGTTCCGGTTCGTGAACGGGACTTGGCTGGCCAACGCGACCATTCCCGATGACAAGGCCACCACGGGCGCTTTCATCGAGTTGCGCGATCAAGCCGAGGAGGCCGTCCGGAACATCATCACGCAGGCCAAGCCGGACGCGCACGACGACGCCGCGGGGCAGAGTTCCGAACAGAAGATCGCCTTGCTCTACGCCTCCTTCATGGACACCGAGCGCATCGAAGCGCTGGGAGCGGAACCGCTGCGCGAGGACCTGGACGCGGTCGAGGCCGTGGATTCCACGGAATCCCTGTCGCGCTGGTTTGGCACTGCACTGCGCCGCGGCATCGGCGGTGCCCTGGACATCGACCTGGACTCCGATCCCGGTGATCCGCAGCGCAACATGGTGTTCGTGGGGCAGTCCGGACTGGGCCTGCCGGACGAGGAGTACTACCGCGAGGACCAGTACCAGGAGATCCGCGAGAAGTACGTGGCCCACGTGGAGAAGATGCTCTCACTCGCTGGCTTCGACGATGCAGCTGAGCAGGCTCAGGCCGTGATGGACCTCGAGACGCGCATTGCTTCCCACCACTGGGACAAGGTCACCGTTCGTGACCTGACCAAGATGTACAACCCCATGACCTTCTCGGAGCTGGCCGAACAGGTTTCGAGCCTGGACTGGTACTCCGTGCTGTTGGGCGTGGGGCTGACCGAAGACCAGTTGGCCACCGTGGTCAACGCGCAGCCCAGCTTCTTCACCGGCCTGGACGAGCTGATCACCGACGAGCTGCTCCCGGCTTGGAAGTCCTGGGCACGTTGGCACGTGGTCTCCGCGCGGGCGTCGTACCTGCCGGAAGCGTTCGTACTCGAGAACTTCGCGTTCTACGGAACGGTGCTGTCCGGAACCCCGCAGCTCAAGGACCGTTGGAAGCGCGGCGTCGCCCTGGTCAATGGCGCGCTCGGTGAGGCCGTGGGTGAGCTGTACGTGCAGGAGTACTTCCCGCCTGTGGCCAAGGCACGCATGGACGAGCTGGTCGACAACCTGCTGGGCGCGTACCGCGATTCCATCGAGACCCTCGATTGGATGACCGAGGACACCCGCGCGGAGGCGCTCAAGAAGCTTTCGGGGTTCACTCCCAAGATCGGGTACCCGGAGAAGTGGAAGGATTACTCGGCGCTGTACATGGACGGCGAGGATCTGGTGGGCAACGTGGTCCGCACCTCCCAGTTCGCGGTGGACGAGATCGCCCGCAAGGCAGGCCAGCCTGTGGAAAAGCACGAGTGGCTCATGACCCCGCAGACCGTGAACGCCTACTACCACCCGCTGCGCAACGAGATCGTATTCCCGGCTGCCATTCTGCAGCCGCCGTTCTTCAGCCAGGACGCGGACGACGCCGTGAACTACGGCGGTATCGGTGCGGTGATCGGTCACGAGATCGGCCACGGCTTCGACGACAAGGGCTCCACGTGCGACGGCGAAGGCAAGTTGCGCAACTGGTGGACCGACGCCGACCGCGAGGCTTTCGAGTCCCGCACCGCGCGCCTGGTGGACCAGTACGCGGCGCTGTCGCCGGCTCAGTTCGAGGGTTCCGAGAACGCCCCCAAGCTCAACGGTGAACTGACCCTGGGTGAGAACATCGGCGACCTGGGCGGACTGTCCATCGCGTACAAGGCCTGGCGTGCAGCCCAGGACAAGAAGGATGCCCCGGACACCGAGCCCATCGACGGGTTCACCCCAGCGCAACGGTTGTTCGTGTCATGGGCCTACGTGTGGCAGGAGAAGTCCCGCGACGAGGCGCTCAAGACGCGCATCGCCACGGACCCGCACTCCCCCGCGGAATTCCGCGCCGCCCAGACCCCGCGCAACGTGGATGCCTTCTACGAGGCCTTCGACGTGCAGGAGTCGGACCAGATGTGGCTGCCGCAGGAGGAGCGCGTGGCGATTTGGTGACCTCGCTGGGCCCCGGAACTACTTCCGGGACGCCCCTGCGGGGTTGCTGGCACCGCCGAGCGCGCACAGGCCGTAGATTCCCGAGCCCATCACCAGTCCGAAGAACGTGGCGGTGAGGGCGTGCCCTACGTTTTGGGTCATCAGGAAGACGGACAGGCCTCCCAACAAGCTCAGTGGAACCGCGATCAGTGCGGCGATCAGGATGGAAGAGGTGGTCTTGTAGTTTCGATTCATCATGTTTCTACGGTGTCAGGACCGCAGGTTCACCCCAATCCTCCGATTGGTCCCTCCGTGTCGTCCGATCGAATGACCCCACTCATATCCTCCGAGCACAGAGAGGATCGGGGGCATGCCTGAGCGGAATGCACTCGCGGCGAATTCAGGACGAACCCTCCCCAACCACACCGACCATCGTCCGAGAGCAGCGACCACGGGGCTCGGTTGGCACGTCTTCACGGGCCTGTCCGCGGTGGGGGTCATGGTTCTTTGTGCGCTGAGCCCGCAGCCTCGGTGGTTTCTCATCCTGCCCGGGTTGGCTTTGCTGATAGCCGCGTACATCTGGACCGTTCTGCATGATCGACTTTCCCGGCCCGTGGGGGCAATGCTCATTGCCGCTGCGGTGGCAGGGTATGCATTGGTCAGCTTCGGTTCACCCGCAGGGCTTTTACTCCTGTTCGTCCTCATTGCTCAGTTCTTCTGGTTCCTCACCCCCGGTATCGCAGGTCTGGCCACGGTGGCCGCGGCCCTAGTCTCCGTGGCCGTGATTTTCCATCACGATCTCGCCAACGCGGAGCTGCTCGCAGTGTTCCTCATGGTGGCTGCGCTGTTCGGAGTGCTGGTGGGACTGTGGCTGTCCCAAGTGTTCACCCTGAACGCCCGGCAAGAGGTCATGATCGAGGAACTGCGTGCGTCCCGTGCGGAGGTGGCCCGGCAGTCGGCGCTCCGCGGCGCCTCGGAGGAGCGCTCCCGTGTGGCACAGGAGATTCACGATGGACTGGCCCAGCAGATCAGCGCAACGCTCATGTTGCTGAGATCCTCTGAGGACCAGCTCGCCAAAGGGGATACCGACAAGGCCGCGGAAAGGCTATCGCTGGCACGGAGGCACACGGAGCTGTCGGTTGCGGAGTCTCGCTTCCTTCTCGGACACAGCCGCATGGACGAGCAGGACCGAGCACTTGATGATCTGGTGACCGAACTCGTTACTCTCTTCCGCCAGACCGCCGAGATCGAGACGGCACTGTCCATCTCGGATGCGCATAGCAATGAGGACATTTCGGCTGAGACGACCAGGACTGTGCTCGGGGTGCTCTCGGAGGCGTTGTCCAACTGTCTCCGCCATTCTCAGGCCACTCAGATCGTCGTCGAGCTTGGACACCTCGGGAACCAGCTCAAGGTCACGGTGGCGGACAACGGTGTGGGGATGGACCAGCCCACCGGGACTGCGTCCGGAGCACATGGCTGGGGTCTGGCCGGCGCCCCGGATCGAGTGAAGGGGCTAGGCGGCACTTTCGACCTCGACACTGCCCCGGGACGGGGTACGACCATCACCGTGTCACTTCCGACCAATCAGGAGAACGCGTCATGAGCGCTCAGAAACTTCCGGCGGACGGGCTCACACGAGTAGTGATCGTGGACGATCATGACATTGTGCGTACCGGGCTCGAAATGAGCCTCGAAGACAGCGATCGCCTACTCGTGGTGGGTTCTTACGCGAATGGTTCAGCAGCACTGCGCGGACTCGACGCGGACGCCCTGACCTGATCATCACCGATGTGCACATGCCCATCATGGACGGGTTGGAGCTGATGACAAAGCTCCGGGAAACACGCCCGTCAGTGCCGGTGCTACTGCTCACCGTGGTGGAAGATCCCACGGTGATCCGGGAAGCGCTGGACCAGGGAGCCGCGGGATATCTTCTGAAGTCTGCGTCAACGGATGAAATCATCCGCTCCGTCGAACGAGCCCTGGACGGTCAGCTGGTGGTCTCCGCCGAGGTGGGCACTTTGATTGCCGGCATGATCTTCAAGTCTGAGGAAGACACTCTCAGCCCTCGAGAACGAGAAGTTCTCACCGGCGTGGCTCGGGGGCTCACGAACGCTCGGGTAGCTTCGCAGCTGTACATCAGTGAAACAACGGTGAAGACCCACCTGCGGCGGGCCTTCACCAAGTTGGGCGTTCAGGACAGGACGTCAGCCGTCACCGAGGCCCTTCAACGAGGCCTGATCAGACTCTGACCCCGGTAGTAGTAGTAGCGGAGACCTAGACGGTCGTGCTCACCGAGTTCGAAATTTCGCTCATCATCACTCCGAAGAACGCGAAGAAGAGGATGGCCCACAGAATGCCCAGGAGCAGCAGGGCCACGCCCACCCAACCGAGGACCTTGCCGGAGGTGGCACGGCCACCCAGCTTCTCGGACTTGTAGGCCTGCCACAGAGCGAACGGCGCGAGGATGGGAAGAATCACTACTCCCAGAATTCCGAGAACCAAAGATGCCTCGGAACTCCTGGCAGCTTGGTCCTGCTGCTGCGCGTCCTGGGCACTGGCCGGCACGTACTCCCAGCGGCCGGAAGGCTGGCCGTACGGGGAGACCTGGTTAGCTGCCACCGAGGGATTCCGCCCCTGAGCGCCGCCGTTCGGCACGTATTCTTGAGTGGAATTGCGATAGTCCGTGGGGTTGTTGCCCGAAGAATGGCTGGAACTCATGATGCGCCTCCGTGAGGTCGTAACGTGCAGTTGGTGCCATCCTTTCGCATAGATCAGTGACACCCATGGATTACGTGCCACCAACCGCACCGCGACAGTGTGTGTCGCCCGGGAAGCTTCCTTAGTATCCCGGTGACCGATCCCAACGAAACCCCGCTAAAGGAGACCAGGTGAGTTCCGCAGAAGACCCGGCCGAGCGGCGTCGTAGTTCGTTCAGCGAACGCGTGCTGAAGGGCGGCAGCGAACCCGACCCTCGCTTCACCTTGGCCAACGAACGCACGTTCCTCGCGTGGATCCGTACGTCGCTGGCGTTCCTGGCCGGTGGCATCGCCATTGAGGCGTTCACGGGCGATATCTTCGATCTGGCCATCCGCAAATTCCTGGCCACGGTGCTGCTGCTCCTGGGCATGCTGTTGAGCGCGGGCGCCACCTTCCGTTGGCTGGGCGTGGAGCGCTCCATGCGCCACAAGGCGCCTCTGCCGTTGCCGATCATTGCGCCGCTGGTGGCCGTGGGCGGGGCCGTTGCCTCCGGCGTGCTGGTGGTTGTGGTCCTGACCCGCTGAGCCATGGCACGCACTGCGGAACGTTTCCACGAAGACCCCGGACTGCAGCCCGAACGCACGGTGCTGTCCTGGGGACGCACCATGCTGGCCCTGTGCACCGCAGCAGCCATTTTCCTGCGCTGGCTACCCACGCACGGGCCGTTCGTGCTGGCCCTTTTCGGGCTTGCGGTATGTACCGCTATCGGCATTTACGCCACCCAGCGTGCCCGCTACCGACGTGGATCCGTGGGGATCAGCAACGAGCACGTTGAACCGGACGCGGTAGCCGTGGTGGTGACCTCCACGGCAGTGGTGGCCCTGGGTGTCCTGGGCCTGGTCACCGTGGTGGTGTTCTAGACCCGGTCGCCGCGGTGATCCACGATCTGCGGGTTGCGGGTCAGATCAGCCTGAGCCGGATCCACCGCGTGGGACTTGGTCGAGATCTTGTGACCGAACCAGAACGCCAGGAACAGCGGCAAACCGATGTATGAGGTCAGCAAGGACAGCGGGGTCACCGTGTCATTGATGAACGCCTCGTAGCTCTGACCCACGATCACCAGCAAGCACATGGCCAGCGCGATGATCGGGCCTGCCGGGAAGAACTTGGCGCGGAACGGCAGCTCCTTGACCGAACGACCCTGCGCCTTGAACGCCTGGCGGAACTTGTAATGGGTCCACGCAATACCGGCCCACACGATGAATCCCGCCAGCGCGGACGCGTTGATCAGCCAGGTGTACACGGCTCCGTCGCCGAACCAGGTGGTACCGAAGGCCAACAGCCCGAAGGCGGAGGTGGCCAGCAGTGCCCGCATGGGGATACCGCGCTTGTTGAGCTTGCGCAGGAACTTGGGCGCCTTGCCGTCCATGGCCAGTGACCACAACATACGCGTGGAGGCATACAAACCGGAGTTACCGGCGGACAGGATGGCTGTCAGGATCACGGCGTTCATGATCGAGGATGCGAAAGCTACGCCGGCGTTCTCGAGCACCAGGGTGAAGGGCGAGATCGCCACGTCTTCAATGTCCGAGGCGAGCAGATTCGGGTGCGTGTAGGGCAGCAGGAACCCGATCACCGTAATGGCACCTACGTAGAACAGCAGGATGCGGAAGAACACGGTGCGGATGGCTTTGGGCACGGTGTGCTCGGGGTCCTTGGCCTCACCAGCGGCAACACCGACCAGCTCGGTGCCTTGGAACGAGAATCCCGCGACCATGAAGATCGCCAGAATCGTGATAGGCCCACCCACGAACGGCGCCTCACCCGTGGTCCAGTTGTCGAACCCGGAGGGTTCCCCGCCCATGATCCCGGAGATCATCAGAACGCCCAGTCCCAGGAACACGACCACCGCGGCCACCTTGATGGCGGCCAGCCAGAACTCGCCCTCGCCGTAGGCGCGCGTGGACAGCGCGTTCAGGGAGAACACCGTCAGCAGGAACAGCGCCGACCAAATCCAGGACGGCACATCCGGGAACCAGTAGCGCATCACCAGGCCGCGGCCACGAGCTCTGCGGCCAACGTGATAGCCCAGTTGAACCAGTAGTTCCAACCGATCGCGAAACCGAAGGACGGCGACACGTAGTTCGCGGCGTGGTCGCCGAATGAACCGGACGTGGGCCGCCATGCAGACATCTCACCCAGTGACTGCATCAGCAGGTACACCATCAGGCCGATCGCGATGTACGCGACCAACGCGCCACCCGGACCTGCGGTGGCGATCGAGTTACCGGAGGCCACGAACAGGCCCGTACCGATCGCGCCACCCATCGCGATCATGGTCATGTGCCGGGTTTCCAGGCTGCGGCGCAGCCCCTGGCCCTCGGCCTGTGTGCTCACAGCGGGAGCGGGTTCCTTGGACACGAGCGTGCCTCTCTATCGGCGTTACACGTTTCGGAGGACTCCACGGGGGCTGGAGCTGAACGAGAATGACAATGAGTGAGCTTACCGGAGACCGCCCCGCAACACGTGACCCGGGCCTCAACGCGACGACGCCGCTCCAAGGCTTGGAGCGGCGTCGGCGTGTATGTAGTTGCGAACCGGGAAGTCAGCCCTCAATCAGGTCCCGAATCACAATGGTGTCCTCGCGATCCGGGCCCACACCAATGGCGGAAATCCGGCAACCGGACATGCCCTCGAGCGCCTCGATGTACGCGCGAGCGTTGTCCGGAAGGTCTTCCAGGCTGCGAGCGCCGGTGATGTCTTCCTTCCAGCCCGGGAAGTTCTCGTAAATGGGCTTGGCGTGGTGGAAATCGGACTGGGTCATGGGCATTTCGTCGAAACGCTGACCGTCCACGTCGTAGGCGACGCACACGGGGATCTCGTCCAGGCCGGTGAGCACGTCCAACTTGGTGATGAAGAGGTCCGTGAAGCCGTTGATGCGCGAGGCCTGGCGGGCCATGACAGCGTCGTACCAGCCGGTACGGCGCGGGCGGCCGGTGTTCACGCCGAACTCGCCGCCGGTCTTGCGCAGCTGCTCCCCCATGTCGTCAAAGAGCTCGGTGGGGAACGGGCCAGCACCCACGCGGGTGGTGTACGCCTTTTGAATGCCGATCACGCGGGTGATGCGCGTGGGACCGATGCCCGCGCCAACGGATGCGCCGCCGGCGGTGGGGTTCGAGGAGGTCACGAACGGGTAGGTGCCGTGGTCGACGTCCAGGAACGTGGCCTGACCGCCTTCCATGAGCACTACTTCGTCGCGGTCGAGGGCTTCGTTGAGCAAACGTGTGGAGTCCACGATCATGGGCTCCAGGCGATCCGCGAAGCCCATGAAGTACCCGACGATCTCGTCGACCTCGAACGCGCGACGGTTGTACAGCTTGACCAGCAGCTCGTTCTTCTGGCGCAGGGCGCCCTCGATCTTCTGGCGCAGGATGGACTCGTCCAGCACGTCCTGAACGCGGATACCCAGGCGGCCCACTTTGTCCATGTAGGTCGGCCCGATGCCGCGGCCGGTGGTACCAATGGCTCGCTTGCCCAGGAACCGCTCGGTGACCTGGTCAAGGGTCTGGTGGTACGGGGCCACCAGGTGCGCGTTGGCGGAGATGCGCAGGTGGGAAGTGTCTGCTCCGCGGGCTTCGAGACCGTCGATCTCTTCGAACAGGGCCTGCGGGTTAATGACCACGCCGTTGCCGATCACCGAGGTTGCGTTGGGGCTGAGGATGCCCGCGGGAAGGAGCTTGAGCTCGAACTTCTCGCCGCCCACCACCACGGTGTGCCCGGCGTTGTTACCGCCGTTGGGCTTGACCACGTAGTCCACTCGACCACCCAGGAGGTCCGTGGCCTTGCCTTTACCCTCGTCGCCCCATTGGGCACCGACGATCACGATTGCTGGCATTACAGAATTCTCCTGCCCGGGCGCGAACCCACTTGGCACGACAACAGTTGAGGTGTACGCACCACGAGCACGTACCTCCCGATTCTAACGGGGTGCGACGACAACCACAGCCTCGTGACCTTTCGCGGTGCCGAATCAGGGTCCGAACGGGAGTAACGTTGATGGCTATGAGTCCGTCGAATTCGCGCCCCAGCTCCGCTCCCTCCGCACCAGCACAGGGCACGGGAAGCAGTACGTATCATGACGGACCAGTGGAGCACACTCCCCACAGCAACACTCAGAACGCCCAGAAGGCACAGAGCAGCTACCTCAAGCCACGCCACTTGGTGATGATGGCCCTGGGCTCGGCCATCGGCACCGGCCTGTTCGTGGGAACGGGCGCGGCCATCCAGACCGCTGGCCCCGCCGTATTGATCTCCTACCTGGTGGCCTGCCTGCTGCTGGTGCTGGTCATGCGTGCCCTCGGCGAGATGGCCGCAGCTGACCCTTCCTCCGGCGCCTTCTCGACCTACGCAGGCAAGGCCATGGGCCCCACCGTGGGCCGCGCGCTCGGCTGGTTGTGGTGGGCACAGATCGTGGTGGTCGTCGCGGCCGAAGCCACAGCGGCCGCGCAGTTGGTCACCGAAATGTGGCCGTCGCTGCCGCAGTGGGTCTGGGCACTGATTTTCATGGCCGTCTTCACCGCCATCAACCTGGTGCGCGTGGGCACGCTGGGCGAAACCGAGTTCTGGTTCGCGCTCCTCAAGGTCGCCGCGGTGGTCGCGTTCCTGGCGGTGGGCGTGCTCCTGCTGATCGGCGTGCTCCCCACACCGTCCCCCGGTCTGAGCAACCTCACCGAGCACGGCGGGTTCATGCCCAACGGCATCACGGGTGTGGCAGCGGCGCTCCTGGTCGTCATCTTCGCGTTCGGCGGCACCGAGCTGGTCACCATCGCAGCGGCGGAGACCGAAGACCCCCAGCGCAACGTGGCCGCGGCCATCCGCACCATCCTGATCCGCATCCTGGTCTTCTACGTGGGTGCCGTGACCGTGATGGTCCTGGTGCTGCCCTGGAACAACAACGAGCTCTCCTCGAGCCCGTTCGTGGCCGTGCTGAACGTCGCGGGCATCCCCGGCGCGGACGTGCTCATGAACATCGTGATCATCCTGGCGTTGTTGTCCGCGCTCAACGCCAACGTGTACGGCAGCTCGCGCATGCTCTACTCGCTGGCTCGGCGCGGCTCCGCACCGCGCGGGCTCGCGGCCACCTCAACGCGCGGCGTGCCGCGCGCCGCAGTAGTGATCTCGGTGCTGTTCGGTTTCATCGCGGTGGTGTTGAACTACCTGTGGCCCGAAACCATCCTGAACATCATGCTCAACGTGATCGGTTCCACGTGCCTGGTGGTGTGGGGTCTCGCGCTGATCTCGCAGATCATCCTGCGCAAGCGCGCGGACCGGGCAGGCGTGGAATCACCGCTGAAGATGTGGCTCTTCCCATGGCTGTCCTACTTCGCCCTGGCGTTGCTGGGTGCCATCATCGTTCTGGGTCTCTTCGATTCCGCGGTCCGGTTCCAGCTCATCGCCACCTTCATCCTGGTGTGCCTGATCGCGCTGGCTTGCAAGGTCCTCATCAAGCCGCGGCCGGATTCGGTCTCCGCCGACGACGCCGCTCCGCGCACCTAACGCTCGGCCCGCCCGGAACACCCAGGCCCTCCGGAACCGTTCCGTCGCTCCGGATCCGACCCGCGAGATCCGGTCACGATCGGCACTGCTGGCGACCGGATCTCGAGGGACTAACGCACCCGCCTAAACCTCTGCCGGAAGATCCGGGAAGGTCGCGGCAACGCCCGGGGACCGCAGCACGCCTTGGAACGTGGACAACCCCTCGGCCAGACCTGGATCTTTGTCCAACGCATGTTCGACGCCACCGGCCAGCTTGAGCACGTACGGCATGGTGGCATTGGTCAACGCCTGGGTTGCGGTCACCGGAACCGCGCCGGGCATGTTCGCCACACAGTAGTGACGTATGCCGTCAACGTAATATGTGGAGTCGTCGTAGCTCGTGGGGCGGGTCGTTTCGAAGCAACCGCCCTGGTCAACGGCCACATCCACGAGTAGTGCGTGCGGCTTGAGAAGCTTCAGGTGCTCCCGCGTGACCAGCTTGGGAGCCGCAGCGCCAGGGATCAGCACGGCACCCACCACCACGTCCGCCTTGGGCAGTTCTTCCTCGATTCGGTGGGGATCACTCATGAGGATGCGCGCGCCCGGCAGCATGAGATCCAGCTCGCGGATGCGATCGCCACTGGCATCCAGCACGGTGACATCCGCGCCGAGCCCCACGGCCGCACGGGCCGCATGCTCACCCACGGTGCCACCACCGATGACCAACACCACCGGCGGAACTACACCCGGCACACGGCCCATCAGGATTCCGGGACCGCCCTCGTGGTGCAGCATGTAGCGGGTGGCGGCACCGATCGACAGTCGCCCCGCGATTTCGGACATGGGTCGCAGCAACGGCAATGTACGCCCCACTCGAACCGTCTCGTACGCGATCCCCGTGGTGCCGCTGTTGAGCAGTGCCTCGGTCAGTTCTCGACTGGCAGCCAAGTGCAGATAGGTGAACAGCGTGAGATCTTCGCGAAGGTAGCCGTACTCCTGCGCGATCGGTTCCTTGACCTTGACCACCATGTCCGCGTTGTTCCAGGCGTCATCAACGCTGACGATGCGGGCTCCGGCAGTCTCATAAGCGGCGTCGTCGAATCCCGAGCCCTCGCCGGCGCCGCGCTCCACGAACACTTCATGGCCTCGACCCGTCAGCGCCGTGACCACGGCCGGGGTGAGACCGACTCGCGCCTCTTCGGGTTTGACCTCGCGGGGAACCGAAATCCGCATGACTGCCACGCTCCTGCCGTAAGCGGGGCGCGCGAGCCTGGCAGGTTGCGCTCAAGGCTCCGCGTCGAGCCCCGGGGTGTCCCTCCATTGTGCACGCTGGGTAGTGATGTGCGACACAGGGACGGCGTTAGCGCTGCGCGATCTGCCCCGCGGCCTCCGGATCGGAGTCATCCAGGAACTTCTCGATGCGGGCGGCCTCGTCCATTTCACCGATCTGCGCGGCAGCCTTACCCAGCGCGGCCAGTGCCCGCAGGAATCCACGATTCGGTTCGTGGGAGTACGGCACCGGTCCGTGGCCCTTCCAGCCGTGGCCGCGCAACGAGTCCAGACCGCGGTGGTAACCCACACGGGCGTACGCGTATCCCTCCAGCGTGCGGCCGTCCGCGAGCGCTTCCTCCGCGAGGATGGCCCACGGCAGCTGCTCCTTGGGGAACGCAGCGGCGAGATCCTCGGCCTCGTCCCCGGCGTCGAATCGCGCGGTCAGCTGGGGGTTCTCCTCCAGGTAGGTGGGCTCCGGTCCGTCCAGGAGGCTCTTGCCAACGAGTGCCACGGTGGTTCCTTTCCACGTAGATCATGGGGTCTGCTGCCCACTCTACGCAGGCTCGACGACGCCGCTCGCGGCCTTTCGCGCCCGGCGTGACTTACTGCTCGATCATGATTCCCACACCCGGTCCCAGTGGCAGGTTGAAGAAGTAGAAGACCATGAGAATGATCGTCCACGCGACCCAGAAGGGCACCACGAACGGGATCATGCGGGCCATGACCGTGCCCAGGCCGGCCTCGGGTTCGTATTTCCGGAGCATGGCCAACAGCACCACCATGTAGGGGTTGAGCGGAGTCATCACCTGAGTGGCGGAGTCGCCCACGCGGAAGGCTGCCTGGATGAAGGCGGGTTCGAATCCCAGGATGCCGAACATCGGCACGAACACGGCGGCCATCAGGGTCCACATGGACGACCCGGAAATGATGAACAGGTTCAGTAGCGAGCACAGCAGGATGAAGCCGATGATCACGGGGAACCCGGTGACACCCACGTTCTGCAGCCCGGTGGCACCGGTCACGGCGATCCACGAGCCGATTCCGGACCAGTTGAACAGTGCGATGAACTGGCCCAGGATGAACGCCAGCACCAGGAACGAGGTCATGTCCTTGAGCGCCTCGCCCATCATGACCGGTACGTCTTTGAAACCCCGGATGGATCCGGCGATGCGGCCGTAGACGTAACCGCTCACGGAGAAGAACACGAAGATGATGAACACGATGGACGCCAGCAGCGGGGATGCCGGGAGGAAGTTGCCCTCCTCATTGCGCCACGGTGAATTGGGGAGCAGCGCGAACACGGTCAGCACCACGGCGATGAGCACGAATGTCACGCACGCCCAGATCAGTGCCTTCTTCTCCCGAGGGGACAGGGCCGCTTCGGTCTTGGGTCCCTGGGACTCGGACACGGTCTGCTCGTCGCCCACGATCCGCATGGATCGAGTGTCGGTCATGAGCTGACTCGTCTCCGGGTTGACCTCTTCCGTGGACACGTTGGACCGCTGGATACGCGGCTCCACCACTTTGTCGATCACCCAGCCGGCGATCACGGACAGCACCAAGGCCGAGACAATGTTGAAGTAGTAGTTGGAGATCGGGTTGACCTCGGTCGCGTTCTCCGCGAGCGCGGGCACCGTGGGGATCACAGCGTTGGTGATGCCCGCGAACAGGGCGTCGAGCGACGTCGGGAAGATATTGGTCGAGTAACCGGCACCGGCCGCGGCAAAGCCACCCAATAGACCGGCCACGGGGTGCCGTCCGGCAGCCTTGAAGGCGAGCGCGGCCAGCGGCGGGATCACCACGAATGCGGAGTCCGCCATGATGGAGCCGACCACGCCCACGAAACCCACGGTGTAGGGCAACAGCCAGCGGGGCGCGCTCCCGATTGTGTAACGGATCGCTGCCGCCAGGAACCCGGACTTCTCCGCGATGCCGATGGCCAACAGGATGGTCGCCACGGTGACCAGCGGCGGGAAGCCGATGTAGTTGTCACCCAGCGTGGACGTGAACCACGCGATGCCCTCGCCGGTGAACAGGCCCTTGATGGCTAGGGCTCATCGGTTCCCGGGACCGTGACGATCACGTTGCCCCACGCCATGGCCGTGGACACGATCGCGGTGATCAGGAAGAGGATCGTGAACAGGGCGAACGGCTCCGGCAGTTTGTTGCCGACCCTCTCGATACCCGTGAGGAGCCTGTCCCCCAGACTCGATGTCTTGGTCGCGGTGGCGTTCATGTGCACTCCATGATGGTCAGTGGCCAATAATTCCGGTGGATCTTTTCTGCGTGGTACCCGAACGAATCCGGCTCAGTCGAAGTAGTTCTCCACGGCGATACCGCCGCCGTTGGCGTGGAAATCCTCGGTGACGTGCTGGGCGAGAGTGTCATCGACCAGGTAGTCGAGGGCCACCGCGGCCAGGCCGTAGGCGCCGTCGACCCCGGCGCTCTCGGCGAATGGGGTGGCCGCCGCGGCCGCGAAATCTCGGGTATGCAGGCCCATGTCCTGGTCGGTGATGCTGATCAACGGGTGGATGCCCGGGATGCGGTAGCTGACGTTGCCGAAATCGGTGGACGCGGCCAGCACCTCGGACACCGTCCCTGCCGGGAACGGATCGCGCCCACGACGCCGCTGGGCCAGGACCCAGCGATCGGACAGTGGCGCGTTGCCCAGCACGGGCAGCGTGGCCGGCGAGGAATCCCAGTCGATTTCCACACCCACCCCGGCCATCAACGCGGCTCCCTGCAGGATTTCGGTGACGCGTTCGGACAGTGCCTTGAGCGTTTCTGGCCGCTGAGAGCGCACATACAGCTGCAGCGTGGCGGATTCGGTGATGATGTTCGGCCGTTCCCCACCCTCGGGCAGCACGGCGTGGATGCGATCGGTCGGCGGGGTCTGCTGTCGCAGCAGCCCCAGCCCCTGGTAGGCGAGCACGGCGGCGTCGAGCGCGTTGCGTCCCATGAAGGGGTGCGACGACGCGTGGGCCGCCCGGCCGCGGTAGTGCACGGTGCACTGGCGGCGTCCGAGCCAGACCTGATCCACGAGATCCGTGACGTAGGAGTGCACCATGGCGGCCGCGTCGATGCCTTCCAGCGCACCGGCCCGAGCCATGATTTCCTTGCCGCCCTCGCCCTCCTCTGCGGGGGTGCCCAGATAGACAACCCGACCGGAAAACGCGGAAGGGTTGTCGCGGATGAGCTCGACGAGTGCCACGAACGCGCCCAGTCCGGTCACGGCAATCACGTTGTGACCGCAGCCGTGGCCGATGCCGGGCAGAGCGTCGTACTCGGACATGATCGCGATGGTGCGGTGGCGCTGCGGATCAAAGTCTTCGGAGGCGATCTCCGCGTGGATGGCGGTGTCCAGCCCGAAGGCGGGGTTTTCCGCGGGAATGTCGTGGGCCTTGAGATGGGCGAGAATCTGCTGCACGGCAAAGTGTTCCTGGAACGCCGTCTCGGGGTTCTCGTGCAGTTCGTGCAGTACGCGGTGCAAGTCGGTGGCTTGATCGTCGACCAGGGATTCGAGACGCTCCTGCAGTTCGTCCGCGGCGCCCGCGTGGTCGGCCAGGTGATGCTCCAGCTCGTTCTTGCGGCGCTCGGTGTCCCGTTCGAGCTGCTCCAGATACGCGCGTGACGGTTCCGGGCTGACCGTCAGATCACGGGGGTTGCGGTGAGGAGTCTCGTTGGCTGCGTGGCTCATTCCCATGCTTAGGGAGCGTAACAAGTGATTCGGATCACCGGCGGGAATGAGGCGGCGCGGCGGCGTCGTCGGCCTTAAACGATGCGGTGCCCCGCGCGAGAACGCGCGGGGCACCGGTTGGGTGAAACGGAAGTTACTTGATGGAGGTACCTGCGGAACCGAGGTTCTGGCAGGCCTCGACCACGCGGGTGGCCATGCCGGTCTCGGCCTCGGCGCCCCACACGCGGGGATCGTACTTCTTCTTGTTGCCGACCTCGCCGTCGATCTTCAGGACGCCGTCGTAGTTGTCGAACATGAAGCCTGCGACGGGGCGCGTGAACGCGTACTGGGTGTCCGTGTCCACGTTCATCTTGATCACGCCGTAGGAGACCGCATCCGCGATTTCCTGGGCGCTGGAGCCGGAACCACCGTGGAAGACCAGGTCGAACGGACGATCCTTGCCGATCTTGGCACCGACCTCGTCCTGGATCTGCTTGAGCAGTTCCGGACGCAGGCTCACGTTGCCCGGCTTGTACACGCCGTGGACGTTGCCGAAGGTCAGAGCGGTGATGTAGCGGCCCTTCTCGCCTGCACCCAAGGCCTCGATGGTCTTCATGCCGTCCTCGACGGTGGTGTAGAGGGTGTCGTTGATCTCGCCGACCACGCCGTCTTCCTCGCCACCGACGGCGCCGATCTCGACCTCGAGAATGATCTTGGCCTTGTTGGTGCGCTCCAACAGTTCCTGAGCGATCTTGAGGTTCTCATCCAGCTCGATCGCGGAACCGTCCCACATGTGTGACTGGAAGATGGGGTCCTCGCCGCGAGCCACAGCCTTCTCGGACTCGGCCAGCAGCGGCAGCACGAAACCTTCCAGCTTGTCCTGGGGGCAATGGTCGGTGTGCAGGGCAATGTTGACGTCGTAGTTCTTGGCGACCTCGCGAGCGAACGCGGCCATGGCCAGCGAACCGGTCACCATGTCCTTGACCGAGGAACCGGACCAGTAGGCAGCACCGCCGGTGGATGCCTGAATAATGCCGTCCGAACCTGCCTCGGCGAAGCCACGGATCGCGGCGTTCAGGGTCTGGGAGGAGGTCACGTTGATGGCCGGGTAGGCAAAGCCCTTTTCCTTGGCCCGGTCGATCATCTCGGCGTAAACGTCAGGGGTTGCGATGGGCATGAAGTGCTCCTTCTACTGGATTCCCGATGCACGGTTGAGCCGTGGCCTGTGGGCCTGGTCTCAAGTCTAGTGGACGGGCCGCAGGCAAACTGTGCGTGACCGGGGATCAGGAAGGGCGTGAATCGGAGTCTTCAGGACGGAACGGTATGTGCGTGCTGAGGTGCCACCGGTCCCCGTCCACAGCTCCACTGGAGATGCGACCGCCCAAGAGCTGCACTCGTTCGCGAAGCCCCATGATTCCGAATCCGGACCGGGCGAAACGTGGTTCGGAGCGTTTCCCACCGCGGGTCATGATCGTATTGAGGACATTCACATCCACTGCCTCGGCAGTGACCGCTACCTCGATCTCGACCGGTGCCTCCACCAAAGCGTGTTTGAGAACATTGGTGGCCCCTTCACGCAGGAGCCTCCGAACCGTGGTGCGCACGCCATCCGGGATTTGGTCCACGTCACCGGTCACAGTGGTGTGCACACTCAGACCCGATCGCTCAAGGGATTCCTTGATCTGGCTCAGCTCCGACAGCAAATCGATGCCAGCGGAAGATTCCGCAACGTCTTCGTTCTCCCCGGCATCACGCATGATGCGAAGGAGTCGGCGCAAATCATCCAACGCGCTCCGCGCAGAATCCCCGATGACGTCGAAGGTCTCCGCGTTCTCGTCAGCATCGCGACTCATGGCCCCGGCCCGCGCCTGCATGGCGATCACCGTGATGTCATGGGCCACGATGTCATGGAGCTCTCGCGCCAGTTCTGTGCGCTGCTCTTCCAACGAAGCCAAGGCCCTTCGGTCAAATTCTTCGATGGTTTGTCGATCCACCTGTCGCTGGGCGTTCATGTAACGGAGGCCGAGTCCGGGAATGACCGCAAGGATCCCCAGGGGCAAGACCACTGACAGGAAGATAAGTCCGGTATCTTCCCGCACCGCAGTGACCGCTATGGCCCATGTAGCGACCACGCCTATTGCGATGATCAGCGCATAGCGGCGCGCAGAGTAAGCGAGGAAGGCCAACGCCACCATGGCCATCACCGGGACAGCCCCATAACCGCTGGGCATGAAGACGAAAGGCAACAGGTTGGCCAACAGGAGTACCCAGGCCCAGTCAGGGGCGTAGGCAACTATGATCCATAGGCCCAGATCGACGATCGCCAAGTACATGGCGAACGCGGGCGAATCGTACCCGTACGAATATCCGGACAAGATATTGACGATGGAGATGCCATCGCTGATCAGCGCCGCCACAACAATGAGTACCCGAAGCACAACGTGCACTCTCCGCCCAGACCACATGAGCGAGCGCGCAGTGGTCTGAGGGTTGGTGGCGGGGCTACCTAATAGTTTCGCGTGGGACTCCGATGTCACGTTCGACAGATTAGCTGTGACTCAGGTTTCCCGCTGGTAGCACCGAACACGACATGGCCAGACCCGGTTGAGCAATCGCAGCGGCGCCCCATCCGTAGATGAGGCGCCGCTGCGATCATCCGGCGAACCAGCCGTTATCAACAGCTGCGGAGCAACTTGCACAGGAAGTCGTCCGGAAGCAGACCATCGGGAGAAGCTCCACCCTTGAGCGCCTGCGGCCCGACCGCGGGCGGCCCGGGGACCGGGGTCGTGGCGCTTGCCGGTGCTGCACCAACTGCAATGCACGCGATGACGGAAGCCGCGACGGCAACGGAGCGGAGCGAGTTCTTCATGGATCATCTTCTTTCTGAAAGCTACGTGCCTCGGGCTGTTTCCCTCGGCGTCTTGGTTACTACTCAATCGCATGAGTGACGCCCACCACAGCTTCTTTCGAATACTCTCCGTTGCGACCAAAGTCGCAACGCCTTTGCGTGTTGCGACGAACACCGGTGAGACGTTGCGACGCCGGAATTGATCTTCCGCATTCCTACCTGTTGGTAACGAATGTCACCGACTATTGTCATGTCCATGGATGATCCCCAGGCCACTCCCGTTCGCCTTCTCCTGGCTGATGACCAGAAGCTGATGCGTCAGGCCCTCCGAGTTTTCGTAGAGAACGAACCCGGGATGGAGGTCGTGGGTGAAGCTCAGGACGGGCGGTCCGCGGTCATTCAGGCGAAAACGTTGCACCCGGATGTGGTGCTGATGGACCTCCAGATGCCTCGTCTTGACGGAGTAGCAGCAACTGAAGAAGTCCTCGCGGCATGTCCGAACACGAAAGTGGTCGCGGTGACCACCTTCCACTCCGAGGAATATGTGATCCCCGCCCTAAGGGCCGGTGCGAGTGCATACCTGCTCAAGGATTCCGAGCCCGAAGACATCGTCGCCGGAATCCGTTCCGCCGTTGCCGGAGAATTCATGGCGTCCCCTCGCGTGACCGAAGTCTTGGTCAATTCCGTGGTCACCAGCCTTCACGCCCCAAGACCGACCCCGAGTCCATCGCCCAAGAGATGCAGCTCAGTGAACGGGAAATCGACGTGATCAATTTGCTCTGCGACGGCAAGAGCAACCGGGAAATCTCGCAGGAGCTTTTCATCGCGGAACCAACCGTGAAGTCCCACATCGGACGCATCATGACCAAGATGGGAGTGCGTGACCGGGTGCAAGTGGTCATCAACGCCTACCGCAACGGTCTGGTCACGCTGAACTAGGCGTAGCTCCTTCACCCGAAGCAGCCGGTTCGCCCTCGCGAAAGTACAGCCGCGCGTACTGGCCCAGCAGCGCCTCTTCACGAGGCAGGAACCCCAGACGATTGGTCATCATGTGACCCTGGTGGAAGATCAAATGCATTGGCGTCAGGTCGATGCCTTCTGTCATGGCCCGGACAACGTAGCGATGAACAGCCGCACTCCAGTTCCGCCGCCATCCCGTCACCGATGGCATCGCCGCAAGCCTGTCCAACTGCGCACGGACATCCGGCATCTTGGTCTCGACACTCGACTGGATGGTCTTCCTTACACGCGGCGCATTGGGGCCGAAATCTGCGGTCCACCACTTCAGGTGCTGGTCCCAGTACCCTTGCCAGTTTGCTCCCGGCGAGACATCGGTGAACCGTGCCGCATCCAATCCGCTGTGAACGGCGTCAAACAGCAGAAGAGCAGCCAGCCCTGCCCTGTCAGGGGTCTTGTCGAACCGTCCCGTGGCCCAGACGCCGAGGTCAGATGAGAACTCGAAGAGCTGCTCGGCCAGTTCCACACCGTGGATTCCTCCGTACTTGGTGTATTCGGGTTCATAGAGTGCGCCACTGACACCGATACTGGCGGAGCCCAAGTATTTATGCTCGTCAACTGGCATCACAAAGGGATGGTTGTGTTCTCCGTGGGACAGCGCGGTTTGCAGATCGGTGACCAATTCCCGGTAGCCACTTTCCATGACATCCAGGACGTCCCGGGTGCCTTTGACCCGAAGACGAATGTGCGGCCCGGACGGATCCATGTAGCGCATGTAGAACCATCGATGGATGTCCAGCTCACGTGCATGGGCCACCAGAGGTGGAATCAATTCCGAAATCATGGAGTCCGCCCCTACGAACCCGCCCGTGTAGAGCCTCACGAACCACCATTCGGGCTTGTCGACCAATCCGCCGAGCAGGGTTGATCTGCTCTGATCCGCGTTGATACTCATGGTGTTGCCTCTTCCGAGAGAGTGGCCTCTGAAGACCAGGTGAGAAAGGAAATGTGCTCCACGGCCCGGTGATGCCCTTGCTCATCGGTGAGCCAGTATTGATCCGCAGTGGGTAAAGCCTCTTGGAACGTCACACTCCGGGCTTTCTTGAGTCGGTCCGACACGGGTGCCCACGCGTGAGGTGAAGCGAAGGAGACCCACGCGGGTTTTGAAGCTGTGCCTCCCATTCCCAGCTCGGGACCGTGGGGCCGGACGAACACCTCGCGGGGAAGCCCCCAGCTTTCGCGGAATCGCTGCAGCCGCCGGAAATAGTCCTCGTGCGGCTCTTGCGGCTCCAGAACAGGCACCTGATCGACGGGTACGGTCCATGACTCTCGCTTGAAAACCACGCGGCCACGCTGCACGCGGGGTTGATGCGACGCACGTTTCGTGTCCGCAGGGTTTCCGGGACCAGCGCCCAGGTCCTTGATGAGCCACGTCGCCCTGTTCACCCATGGGTCCCCCAGAACCGCCAGGATTCTTGAAGCCCCACCGAGTAGGTGAGCCGGCACCAATCCCAAGTAGACGGGAGCCACCGGTCGTTCCTCAGCATCCAAGAGCTCAACGGTGTCCGTCTTTGAATCGTGGCGCAGATGCAGATCCGCCAGGGCGACCGCACAAGGGCCGTTGTCCGCACGTGGGGTGTCCGTGGGCCATACCAGTCGAGGTAGCGTCCCTTCCGACACCGCTTGCATGTCGTTGACGTCCGAGGAGGTGATGAATTCGAGCGGTGTGGCTTCCGGGTACAGCCGTCTGATCCAGGCACGCAAGCCGTCCCGCACTTCGGAGGTTCCGTTCTCACCCGGTTCGAATCTGGCGACTAGTCCTCCGAGACCCGGGTTGAACTGATTCAACACCAGCTCACCCTCTCCGTTCGTGGCCTTCTCGGTCGTCCCGGCACAGACCTGGTACATCACAGCGCACGACGGCGCCGCACTCGATCGCCCCACGGGTGCGCTCCGGCTCTGGGCCACCTCCCCTAGGCTCGCCGTCATGTCCTTGATGGTTGCTTGTTGTAGCGCTGGATTGGCGGCCAGGCGCTGAGGTACCCGGCGACGTCGTCGCAACGACCACCCGTGCCGAAGGTCTCCTTGAAGTGCTGGCACAGCTGGCCGTAGATGAAGCTCCTGAAGATCAGCGGTCTGGTACCGGCCAGCACTCTGGTCAATTCCGCCTCGGCAGAAGGCATGGAGCTGGGTACCCTGACTCCACCCATCACGTCACTGAACACTGCGGTTGGCGGAACTCCCGGCAAACTGGGAGTGGGGAGATCACGAAGGATCTCAGCCCTACGGACTCCCGACGCTTCACGAAGCGTATGGAGGGTGCTCCGGATATCACGTAGTTCGTTGGTGATTCGTAGGCACTTCTCCGAGTTCTGGGTCTCCAAGGCGGAGATCAGGCTCCCAGCCGATCGGTATTGGCATAGCCCCACGGTGCGACGTATCGCACCACGTTCACTGCGCACAGCCTGCTCAGCGTGGCAAACGGTTTATCCCCTCCGATGGCTTCCAAGTAGGTCGCCACCGGTTGGCGTCCCAGCCAACGCAACCTGTCGAGCACGTCAGCGTACTCGGAGAGATCCACCCGCTGGTCTTTGACCCATGTGAACTGCGGTGTGTGGAGTGTTTCCGCCACTAACGCTGGCTCCTGGCGGATGTCTGTCCGGCCGGTGTCTAGTGGCTCCACGGAAAAACTGCGTGCTAGGTATGGATCCTGGGTCATGGCCCGGAACCACTCATGAATCACGCTGGGCGCCACATACAGCTGTTCACTGCGGGGTCCGGTCGCCCGTTGTGAGTCACAGTAGTGAGTTCGCTGAACGGGCTCGTCTTGAACGCGGCGCGGGTCGCATAACTGCTGAGGCCACGGGATCCTTGCGTGTACGGAGTGGTGTCGACGGAATCCAGGCACGCACCGAGACTCGGACTAGCGTGGGCCACGCCCCGGGCGAATGACTCCTGGTGGGCCGCCGCCGTTATGACGCGTTGTGCGTCCTCCGCCTCACTCGAGTACTTGACCATGAATCGCTCGCGCGTCGTATCGCGGGCTCGAACCGCGTGAACCCACAGGTCCAGTAGTTCCCGGTCCCCTGCGTCCAGATGCTCGTGCGCTGCTCGCCGCACCTCGGCGATGTCTTCCGGTCGAGGTGTCTTGCCCGGCCGGGTGCTGCGGCGCACCGCCAGGGTCCGACGTCGCGCGGCTGGGTCTTCCTGGAGCAGGGGGACCAGACCGAAGAGAACCTCGGAGACGAGCTCCCCCAGCCGTTCGGACTCCTTCTCACGGGACGTCAGTTCTGCCTCGACCAGAATGGTCTCGTCGAGGGTCAGGGACAGGTCCTCCGTGGACAGACCCGCTACCCTGTCCACGCGTAGGTCGGACAGCTCCGGAATGGTTGGTGCTTCGGTTTCGTGCATAGTTTGCTGAGTCATGATGTGGCCTCCGTGAGGTGGTGTTCAGAGGAATACGCCCAAGTAGGCACCGGCCGCTCGGACAACGGCCACTAGCGCCACGGCTACGAATCCGAGACAGCCCATGGCGTAGACCACGAGCCATACCCGTTCGGTCCGTCCCTTGGCATCGAAATTCGTGGGCAGGGGTGTCCGCAGCACCAGGTGCACCGCGTACAGGAGAGCGTTGCCCCGCATATTGATGATCCCCAATGCGGCAGTGATTGCGTGATAACCGTCGGAGGGAGTGAGGGGGTTGAAGTTCATGACCGTCAGTAGGATCTGGCAAACCATGAGGACCACGGCAATGTGAGCCACGGGATCGGGGGCGGTCAACGCAACGACCCCTGCCGCGCCGAACCAGATCTGGTCGCTGAGTGGCCCTGCCATGGCGATCATGACCCGCCCCGAGCGAGATCGCACTCGATAACTGTCCGTCCGATCCACGTACCCGACCGGCAAGAAGTAAAGCATGAGCGCAACCCCCGCTTCTCTAGCGGGAACACGCAGATACTGGCAGACCACGGCATGGGCCAGTTCATGGACAGCGATCTGGACGATCATGATCAGCGGGACAACCCACAGATTGCTCGGCATAGACGTGACCTGTGTGCTGGTCAGCCCAGCAACCCCTAGTCCCACTCCGGTTGCAGCCAGGATCAGCCATGCAACGATCAATGCCATGGGCGGAACCGACCGCAACGGTGCGCTGACCGGTTCCAGATAGCGACCCACATTCTTGATCAAAGGGAAACGGAACATGTGCTCCCGGCGGGCGAAGCGCGCCGTTGCCTCCCGACCTCCCTCGCCCACGGGGGGCTCGGCCAGGAATCCGCTCTGTCGAATGTCATGGAAGAGACGTGCCACTCTCTCTGTCTGAGCGGCAGTTGGCGGTTGTCGCAATTCGGACAGCACCTCGGCGCCGGTTCGAGCGCCGTCGAAGTGATTGATCAGGCACCGGCGCTACCGCTGAGGGCCATGTACTTTCCTCGAGCGGTGTCGTAGAGCAGATCACGGTCATCCAGACCGTGAGTGCGTTCGACGTGAAGTTTCAGTTGGTGTGACGTGGTTAGGAACCACGTCACCAAGTCGGTGGATTCCGCGCGCCCGTCCTCAAGCGCGGGTGCCGCGCCGGGCTGTCGTTGAGAACGGCCATGACGGTCCTTTCGTGGTGATGGTTGCGGTGGGGTGCGGATCGCGTGGATCGCACCCACCGCAGATTTCCAAGAGAGCTACTGGATCAGCCGCCGGCCGAAGAGAAGGAACCGGCGGTGCCTGCGGATGAGGCCGGGCATGAGGCGGAACCTGCGCTGAAGAACGATGCTGCGGTGGTGAAGCCAGCCGCGGTGACGTTGTCCAGGTCCTCTGCGCTCAGGTCCTGGGCGATCAGCTGATCGATGTTGTTTTCCTGGTTGTTGAACTGAGTCATGGTTTTCTCCTTGGTATTGGTGTGGCGTTTACTGCGAATGGGTGGGGTGTGGAGGCCTAGCCCACGGATGAAGCCGAGCTTCCGGAGGAAGCGGTCGATGCCGGGCACGAACCGCTGCCGAAGGTTCCGGCGGAGCCCCAGGTACCAGTGCTGCCGTGGCATCCAAGTCCTCTGCTGAGAGGGCATCGCCCAGGTCGATAGCGTTCAGGTCGGGGGTATTCAGGTTGTCCTGCATGGTGTCTTTTCCTTTGTTCTGAGGGTGTGAATGAGTAAGGGGTTATCAGCCGAAGCAGCCCACGGTGCCCAGGGTGCTGGCGGACGACGCAGGGCAGGAGGCGGAGCCTGCGCTGGATCCGGAAGACAGCGAGGCGAAGGCCGCATCCGTGGGCAGTTCGTCTGCGCCTACGGAGTCCAGGTCCGCGGCAAAGAGATCGGTAGTGAGCTCGTTGGGGTTGATGTTCTCGTGCATGAGGTACTCGCTTTCATGAGTGATGTTGTGTGATGTGTGGCCGAACGGCCGGGTGGAGACGTGGTCTCCGCATACGTGGATGACGTATGGGTCTTCAAGCGGTCCAGGGGTCTCCTATGACCGCTGCCAGAAGCTGTGCCCTGTAGTAGCCGTCCACCGTGAGGTGGCGGGCTAACCCGGAAGGCAGGCATCCGGCAAAAATCTGTCCTGCGGCGCCGCGGCGCTGGGCGTTGAGGAGGGCCGAAGCCACGGCCTGACCGGCACGCCGGTTCATCAGTGGTTCACCGTGATCTCCCCACCGGTGTAGGTGAGCTTCCAAGGAAGACACGGCCATGATGATGGCCGGGGCGTGGGCGAACTCCAGTTGCAAGACCATTTCAGCGATGTCTTCGCGACTGATCTGCTGCAGGAAATCGAATGTCACCGCGTCGGCCGACTTAGCCGGTTGCGCCCGGTAGAGCCCTGGTTCCATTCCGTTCACGGAATTCACGACCACCAGGAGATCCACGGGCTCGTCCTCCGGCCAGCAAACACTGTCAGCTCTTAGGGCTTCCAGGACGCTCGCAGCCACCACGCGGGGATTCATGGCTCTGTCCGCGAAGAACCGCTGGCTGGACCGGCTACTCAACAAGCTGTCCACGTCCATCGTGGGCGGCGCGGCAGTGAACTCATAGGTCCGCTCTTGCCCGCTTCGTACCAGGGGAGTTACGCGTGGCACCGTTTCGGAGATCGAGCGGGGGCCATGAACGGCCAATTCCCGCCTGGCCTCATAAACGCCTTGCCGTAGCTGCGTCAAGAGCTCGAACTGCGTGCTGTGTTCTTCAGCCATCGTGATGGTGGTCATCGCTGGTCCTCCTGTTCCACGGCGTGGTCCAGATGGATCACGGCGGTAATGACTTCTTCACGGTCGTCGAGGCTCAGGGAGTCCAGGATTCGGTCATCATCAGGTAGGAGCCAGGGCCAAGTTCACACGGTGGTGATCGGCGAGCATCATCATCTGAGCGGTAGCGGCGCCGGCGTCAAGGTGAACGATCCGCCAGGCGAAGGGCCCATATTTCCCTCCCACTTTCGCCAGTCCCCCGGTGAGGATCACCGTTGCCGGGGCCGTCCCGTCCAGTCCCTGTTCCTGGCCACTGAGCCAGGTCAACCGCGCCAGGGAGTTCTTCGCCGCTTGGTATCCATAGACACCCGGCCTCAGGCCTGGAACATCCCGAGCTACCAGATAGGCCTGTGGAGACCCCAGGTTGCCCCCGGTCGGGGCATAGCGTTGGACGTGCTTGTCGGTAGCCTCCGTTTCCGGGCGCCGGCCCACTGTGCGTCGAACCAGGTCCGTGACCGTGTCCCGGTCGCACAATCCGTTCGCCGCGTTCGGGGGTAGGTCCGAGACCTTTTCTGTGGGCGCAGCCGGCCATTCGATGGCGTCCTTCTGCAGGGCGATATTCGACGACTTGTAGTGCATCTGATGCCCAGCGGGGTCGCAGTACTTGCGTGCTGGGAAGGAGACAGATGTTTCGAAGGCATGTGCCACAGGAACCATGTGACCAGCGCGACGGGGTGGCGTTACAGCCGCGCAGCGGTCGCAGTCCGGGGCGAAGGCTACCGGGAAATTGGCGGTCTGCCAGGTCGCGAGATCGATACGGACTCGGTCCATTCGAGATCGGGTAGTCCCGATCCGTCCCACATGGGCCATCAGGTGGCGGACCACCAGTGTACCAGTATTCCGTGGCCGCTGTTCATCCAGTCGGAGAATTCCGAGTGCCGGGAGCGCAGAGCGCACGACGGGCACAGCCCGGTGGCAGGTTCCAACAACGGTCCTACCGTCACAGCCCGAGGCTCCGGGCAGACAGGGAACACGTGCCACCCCTGTTCGAGCCATTCATCGGCTCGTTGCAAATCGTCAGCGTCCTGTAGGACCAGCACAACGCAAGCGTCCGGATGCGTGCTGACGTCGATTCCTGTTCCCCGCGGTCCCTTGTGGCCCGGGATGAGCCGGAATCCTTCTGTGGTCAATTGAACATTCAACTCTTCGGCCCAAGTCCCGGTTCCGGCAACCACCATGGGAGCCCGTTGGACGGACTGATGCAGCTGCGAGAACGAACGGTGGACCCGACTGGTGTCCAGGGACCTGGTGAGGAATACCCGCGCCTCCGGATCCATGCTGTCAGCCACGGCCGACTCCGGAGCGTCTGTGGCGGCGTCTTCCAACAATCCAGTGGTGTAGAGCAAAGCCAGGAACTGGTCCAGGTGCTCCTGCGGCATGTTGAGGGTGGCGCTGAGCTGGGCGAGAGTCGAAGTTCCGTCCAGGGCGTCCATGACCACGGGCAGGGCGGTGGCTGCACTACGTCCGGTAAAAGATTGTCGGCTGGGCCCGCCATCGACGATCAAACCATCAGCGGTGGGTACCCTCACCAGGCCGGGGACGAGACGAGGAAGCGTAGGGGGAGCGAACTGCGGGTCCGTGTGAATTGCGGCGGACATGGTTGCCGCGCTCAAAGTTGATTCAGCCACGTCGTTCACCCGCCATCGACAGCCCCAGGTGAGTGAGGTTCTGCCACGACGATTCCGACAGAGGAGGTGTCACCCGGCACCGCGAGCAACCATGGATACCAACCACCGTGGAACGACGCATCGTTCCGTCGTGCAGGTTCACCTGGGAAATCGTGCCGGCACGTTCGCTGTCTCCCGTGATGTGCAATTCTTCCGCGATCTCGAGTGCATATGCGGCGGCCATGCTGACGTGGGAGGGGAGGAACCCGCCGGGCTCCAGGTCCATGTCCCGGTCGTAAGCGTCTCGCAGCGGCTGTGAGGCCGCCCGAGCGGCGTCGTGCTGATCCGCACGACCCGAGGCGCAGGTGGCGCACGCCGTGCGCCGGGTAGGACGAGTGGCCCGAGGAACAGACGAGGATGATCTCGGGAAATCGATAGGAAGTCCGTGCGTTCCTCGTGTGCGCAGCGGTCCAAGTATTCGACCAATTTCCTGCTTTCTCGACCCGTGATCAGTACTCGGAGGTCAGCGGCCGGCCAGCACGCTGCCATCAACGTGTAGGGCGTGGCTTGTGTCGTGGTAATGGTGTGATGAGCGGCGCTGAGCTGCTCGATTCTGCTGGCGACGGCTGGGCCAAAACTGCCCTGCGCGATGATGTGGATTCTCATGGTGTCCTCGCTGTTCTCAGGCGAAAGGTTGCGGGTCGGGATTGATCTGTTCCTCGGAGAGCACGGGATAACCCATGTCACGAGGGGCTTGATAGAGGCGCGGAGTGGCCAGGTACCGACCGGCGTGTACGAATGAAAGCGGCATGAGGGAAGGAACCAGGACCTTGACCACGTGGAAACCCACGTCCCTCGCTTCATCGGTGGTCATGTCCACCACGATCACTTCGTGACCGCGGTCTGCGAGCTTGCCGAGCACCACGTTCAAATCCGTAGCTGGGTCCCCAGATTCCAAGGACGGCATGTCCTCGAGATGTCTCGTGGGACTGGCCGAGGAGAGGAAATCGAATGCCTCCGCCCTGTGGGGTGCTCCCATGTGCAGTGCGCCGTGGAACACTGTGGTGAACTCGAAGACGTCTTCCGGAACCGGCCGGGGAGACTGCAGTGCAATGCGGGAGGACGCCGATTCCCGGAGCATTTTGGCCACGCCGTTGATGGGGTCCAGGTCCGTGTTACACATGACCAGCTGTCCCAGTTCCGAGTGATGCTCGGTGGTCTCCAACGCGTAGATCGTGGGGACTCCCAGATCCGTGGTCGCATCGAAGAACCGTGCATTCACGAACGAACGCTGGTGCCGCTGCGCGAAGGGTTCAAGCTTTGGGTGCGACCAGTCGATCTCCAATTCCGGCCAACTGATCTTCTGCAGCCAGGTGAGCGCGATGGAGTCCCGCTCGATCACTTCGCACAGTCCGTTGAGAACTGCCGCGGAGAGATCGGTGTGAGTTGCTGACCCGGTTGAAATTCCCGCGGTGAATCGCTCACCTCGAGTTCGTTGAGCAAGTTGCAGCCAGACTGCTACCGCTGGAACCCATGTGGGTTCCCGGCGGGTGAGCGACCAACCCCTCACCCAGCGGATCGGGCAATCGACGTCCACGGGACCGTGAATACTCTTGGGATGGCCAGTTCGGTCTCGGAACACTGTGGGAACGCCTCCGGTGATACCGCGGTATCCCCCAATTCGGCTGGAGTGGCCCACAAGAGCTGGTCCGTGTCCACAACCGAGGATGAGTACCGTTCCAAGGACTCCGCCACGCTGACGTAGCGGGCACGGTCTCCGTCCACACCGCCGCCGGCTCCATCCAGGCCACCCCGGACGCCCTTTCCGCGGGTGCACTCTGCGACATTAGGGATCACGGTTGCGAGGTCCCCTAGAGATCCACACGTGATGGGGAATCGTGGGTCACCATGTCGGATGGGCATACCGTAGGTCTTGGATACCAGTCCGTAGTCGCCGATCAGAGCGGCCACTCGGGGAAGATCTCCCAAGGATCGTTCATCACGCGAAGCGTTGAGATTTACACGGTCGATCGGTTGAACACTCATCGGTTGTCTCCTTGATCCCATGTGAACAGGCGGGAGGCGAGGTATCCGCAGAACACCGCCATGCCGGTCAGGACGAGCCAAGCCATCGGGAGGGACAGGCCTCCCTGCGACTGACCAGTCATGGATTCACCGAGTCCTTGTGCCAGCACCGTGGTGGGCATGAAATCTGCGAATCGAACCAGTGCGTCGGGCAAGAATTCCTTGGGCATCATGGCCCCTGAGAGCAGCAGTGCCACGGGCAACAGCAAGGCCAGAATGGCCGTAGCTAGTTCTTGACTCTTGATGCGTGCAACCACCAGGTATCCCAGGGCGAAGAGGGCCAACAGTCCCAGGAATGTGGTCAGGAGCAGTTGCGGTAGTTGCGAGAAGTCCAGCAATCCCCAGACCCAGGCGGCTGCCGCGATGACGGCCAGTTGGAAGCCTGCGATACCAACACGGATCGGCCATTGAGACACCAAGAAGAGTGTCCGGTCGATGGGCATGGTTCCCAGCAGTCGCAGAGTCCCCCGTTGCCGGAGGCCCACCAACGGGGCCGCAGTGCCCAAAAAGGCCAGCGAAAGCAATGCCACCATGAGCACACTGGCAGGGAAATCGCCAACATGTCCGTCATCACGGTTCCGTCGGCACCGGTGAACTCAACAGCTGTCCTGGAGAAGCCGGCATCTCTCAGGCCGTCGAGAATCGGTCCCCGGGCTGGGATCTCGCTTCCGGTCAGTGTTGTGGTGACTGAATCGCCTCCGGTCTCGATCCAGGCCACCGGGGCCTCTGGCCCGGCACTACTTCCTGCGGCAGGGTCGGTCGTTGCCGTGATGCCTTGGCTCTCGAGGGAACTGACGACCTCCTCGCTCTGCGAGCCGGCGACGACAGCCACTTCGGGTGCGGGTCCATCGTTCATGAAGGTGTTGTCCATGAACCAGAAGAGTCCGAGAAAGAAGAAGGGGAAAACAGCGGTGAAGAAGAGGGTCTTGGGGTCCCGCAGGATTTCCTTGGCGCTGGTTGTGGCCAGGGCGCGGAAGACACGAGCACGAGGCGCTCTGGTGACACGTTGCGCAGAGGGACTTTCGAGGTCGGTGCGAGACACCGTGTGATCCGTGGTGATGGTGCTCATTTCTTGTGTCCTTTCCGGGATGACATGCGTGCGCTGGGATCCGAGGTTTCCGCGAGCCGCAGGAACACCTCTTCAAGGTCGATGCCACTGACGCGACCACCCTGTTGCGCCAATTCGGGCCGTACTGATGCGGCGAGCTCTCGAGGCGTCCCCAAGGCCTTGATGCGGCCGTCCACGATGATGGCCACGCGGTCGCAGACCGCAGCTGCCTCATCCATGTGGTGGGTGGTGAGGAGCACCGTGGTTCCGCGTTCCTTCAGTTGTTCCAATACCCGCCACAGTCCGCGCCGCGCTTGGGGGTCTAGTCCTGCGGAAGGCTCGTCCAACACGACCACTTCCGGCCGACCCACCAGCGTGACGCCGACCAAGGCCCTACGCTGCTGTCCGCCCGACAGTCGAGTGATCCTGCGGTCCGCATTTTCCTCGAGGTCCACCAGACGGAGGATCTCGTCCGTGTCCATAGGGTCTGAGTACAAAGCTCCAAAGAGGTCGATGGCCTCCCGCACCTTGAGTGATTCGAAAATGCTGGCCTGCTGCGGCTGCACCGCCACACGGGTGGTGAATTCGGCCCGGTCACGGTGGGGGTCCAGCCCCAGTACGCGGATCTGTCCCTCAGTGGGCTTTCGCAGACCTACCAAGCACTCGAGCAACGTGGTCTTACCGGCTCCGTTGGGGCCGAGTACACCAAAAATCTCCCCGGCGGGGACGTTCAAGTCCAAGGTGTCCACGGCCGTGAAGTCTCCGTAGTGCTTAGCCACGTTGTGGACCTCTACTGCGGGTTCAGCCGAGTGTGTGCCTGGGCCGAGCTGTGTGTCGTTACGGTCACGATTCCTCCTCGAGTCGTTGGGATTCGGTCCGCTCTTTGGCGTTCCGTTTTTCCGTTACAACTACTCTCCCGCCGACTCACCACCTGCCCGTAGATGCGGAGGTCTCGCTTTCGCGGAGCCAATAGTCCACGTTCTGCTTGCGACTTTCGTCGCACCGTGGTGCTACTTCCGGCACGGAGTCTTCAACGGACATGACGAAGGCCCGGAAGAATTCCTCCGGGCCTTCGTCATGAATCTTCTTGTGGTTATGTCAGTATCTTCGAGACTCGAGTCGTTCGAGACGTCGTTCGAGGGACAGGACTCTGGCCCTCAGGTCCGGGTCCAGTGGCATACGAGTTTCACTTCTCCTGGAGCGAAAGATCGCCAACGCTGCGATGGCCAGAACCACCAGTAATGCGGCGTTGACACCCAGGACCACCCACAGCGTTATCTCCATTTCTCAACCTCCTTCGGAATCGATCCCGACGTTCTGGCAGTACACACTCAAACGGCAACCGGGGCCAGAGTGATCCTGTCCATGGATTCGTTCCTGGTGATCCCTGTCCAGAAGCGGCAGACCTGGTTATCCGCGGTTTGAACCAGCAGGCTCTCGTCCTTCGCTTTCAACAACTCCGGCTCATCACCGCGAATAACGCGGTCGAAGAGTGCCCGAGCCTCGGCTTGGGGCAAGGCATCGGAACGCCGAATTCGGTAGTTGAGATTGCTGCTGCGGAAATCTGCCTCCACCAGCACTACGTATTGGCTCACGAGATTCTCCTCTCATCGATAATGCGTACATCAATCCTCACGCGGATATCGAGAGTCGGGTAGAGCCAAAAGTATGAACCTGTCTCCGACAGGATCCGACGGAAGCGCGCGGTGGTTTCGCAATGCGTTTCATGATGAATCCTCGGTTCGGTGAGTGCCTGTCGCGAGCTCCACCACGGAGAGAAGTTCGCGGGTGTAAGCGGCCAGATCGAACGACGGGTCAACGACCAACCGCCCGGACGCGGTGTCGATCGCGCTCCTGATGATGATGGCCAGGTAATGCGCATCGAAATTTCGGAAGTCCCCGCTGCGCTGCCCCTCGCGCAAAAGTTTCTCGAGGTGCGCCAGCACCGGGTCTTCCCCCTGAGGAACAAAACTGTGAGTGCCGTCCGCCCCGCGAGCGTTGGAGACGATCTCCACCACGGCCCGGATTTCGGCCGAGTGTTCTTCCAGGAAGTGCAGGTTGGTCCGCACGTAGGCCGCGATTTTTTCACCGGGGCTCGTCTCGTGGGACAGCGCCTCCGCGATGGCTTGGCCCGCTCGCCCGTACACGTCGAAGACCACGCTGGACAGCAGATCGTCCTTGCCGGAGAAGTAGTACAGCACCACGCTCTTGCTGATGCCCGCCCGCCGCGCAATTTCCGCGAGAGACGCGCCCGAGTACCCGGACTCCGCCAGCACCTCGATGGCGCACTGCATGATCTGAGTCCGCCGAGCCGATTCGGTGAAGGTGGGATTCGAGCCTGTCTGCACACTGTTTGACCGCATGGTCTAATCGTAGACCGATCGGTCAGGTCCGGATAGATCTACCCCTATCCGGAACTCAAGCAGGAACGCCCCGCCCGACCGCGGGGGCGCCCGGTCTTACTCCAGCTGGCCCAGAACCTCGTTCAGGGCTTCAGTGGAAGAGGGGTGCGTCCAGATACCGTCACGCAGTTCGCTCGCGGTCACCCCGGCGCGCATTGCCAGCGCCACCAGGTTGATGACCTCTTGGGAGTCCACGTGGAACAACCGGGCGCCCAGCACCAGGTCGGTTTCGGCATCGACGACAAACTTGATCACGCCGCGCGGATCCTGCACGGCCTTGGGGCGAGGCATGGCCTTGATGTCAGCAACCATGGCGGTCGCGGTCTTCACTGACCGACCGGCCTCATGCGCCCCATCTTCGGTCACACCCACGGCCGACAGCGGCGGTGTGAGGAACGTGGTGGTCGGCACGGCCACGCGGGAGGACACACGCCGCGAACCATCCCCGGTCAGCGCACTCATCACCACGCGGCTGTCGTCCAGCGACAGGTAGGTCTGCTGCGGGCCGCCATGCACATCGCCCATGGCATAGACGCCTTCGGCCGTCGTGCGCAGGTGATCGTCCACGACCACCGCGCCATTATCGTCGACCTCGACCCCGGCCGCTTCCAGGTTCAGCCCTTCGGTGGCGGGCTTGCGCCCGGTGGCGACCAGAACGGCGTCGGCCTCGATGGACCCGCCACCGGACAAGGCAACGGCCAATGCGCCGTTACGCGCCTCGATCGCTTCCGCGGACGCGCTCGTCCGTAGCGTGATTCCCGCGTTGCTCAGCACGTCGAGGACGACGCCGCGTACGTCGTCGTCCTCGTTCGGCATGATCGTCTCGCCGCGGGCGATCACGGTGACCTGCGATCCGAAATTGCTGAACATCGAGGCGAACTCCAGGCCGATGGGGCCGCCGCCGATGATCGCCAGGCGCTGCGGGAACGGATCTGCGTGCTGGATGGAGGTGGAGTCATAGACGCCGGGCAGGTCGATGCCGTCGATGGGTGGCATGACGGGCGTGGCACCGGTATTGATGACCACGGTCTCGGCGGTAATGCGCAGAGACTCGGCCAAACCGCGACCGCCCGCGGACGGGGTGATCTCGACCTCGCGGGGACCCACGAAACGTGCGCGGCCGTCCACCACGGTCACGGTGTCCTGGTCCGCGAGCATGTGGAAGTTCACGTCGTTGAGCTTGCCGATCAGGGAATCTCGATAGCCGACGGCGCCCTCGAAGAACTTCTGATCGCCGTCCGCCGCGCGCTTCTCGGAAGCCGAGTGGATCAGTGTTTTGGTGGGCACGCAGCCGATGTTGATGCACGTGCCGCCGTACATCGCGGCACTCTGCTCGACCATGACCACGCTCTTGCCCGCGGCGGCCATCTTCCCGGCGAACGTCTTACCACCCTTGCCCCAACCGATCACCAGAACGTCCACGTCCAGACGACGGGGTTCCTGCACCTCCTGTGCGGAAGTGTCGGTGGCGGCTACGGACGGCATGGCGTTCACGGGGTTCCTTCTTCTCTCGGCCCGAACCGAATCGTTCGGAGAATGATCGTTCTCCAGCTAGCATAGAGAATCACCATTCTCCATGCAAAGGGGCACCTCAGAACCGTGACCGAGACAGCCGACCTTGCCCCGCTTGCCGCCCACGCCAAACTCACGGATGACCCCATCCTCCGCGCGGCCGCGCACCTGTTCTATCGCCGCGGGATCGGCAACGTCTCGATTCAAGACATTCGACAGTTGGCCGGCGTGAGCCTCAAAGCGCTCTACGCCCGCTATCCCTCCAAGGAATCGCTGGTCACGGCCTATCTTCGGTCGACCCACGCGGGATGGACCCGCTCGCTGGAAGAATTCGTGGCCGCTAGAGTTCCTGACATTCTCAACGACGGCGCTCTGGACGAGTCCGCTCGCACTGCCGCCGTCACCGCGCTGTTCACCTGGCTGGCCGACTGGTTCGCAACGCCTGATTTCGTGGGCTGCGGCATCGCCAACACCCGCGGCGAACGTCTGAGCGAAGAAGCCAGGGAGTCATTCGGGAGCATGATCGCCACGTGCGGTCCTACATGGACCGAATCGGCGGCTCGACCGAAGCCGGTGGTTCACTGTTCGTGCTCATGGAAGGTGCCATCTCCACCGCCGCAGGCACGGGCGACCCAGACTATGCCAGGGTGGCTCTCCGCACGGCGCGCGCTGCGCTCGGCCTGGACTGAAGCATTAATCCGCTCCGGGGGAACTCACACGATGACCGAAGCTGCGGCCACAACCTCCAGCCCGTCATCATCCGGGTGCGCAGGGTTCATGTTGGCCATGATCAAACACGCACCCACTACCGCCGCAAGCACGCCTTTCCAGCGGATGGTCGCACGGGTCGAACTGGGTCTGTGTGCCACGAGAACCTCCGTCATCGACATGTGATGTGGCCCACAGTAACTGAGTGGTAACTACCAGGCTGTCCCCTTAAAGGGTGAACAGTTCGCAGGTATTTCCCGTAGTGAGACGGCGAAACACGATTTATTGGAGATCTACGTCAGGGTTTCGAATATCGGCCGTGAACCACGACATTTATGGCGCGAGTTCGGGAAAAAAGATGCCCTTCTCATGCGAACCTCTGCCCGAAAAGTTTTCGCAAAAAACCGTCACCTCAGATGTTCACGGTGGCCACTCGGTACACAGCGGATCGCCCGCGTCGGGCCGGAAAGAAATTAGTCGACCCGTTGTCCGAACACGTGTCGACGGATCCACGCGTGCATCGCCACGGCCGCGGCGGCACCGGCGTTGATGGAGCGAGTGGAGCCGAACTGCTCGATCGCGAGCACCGCATCCGCGGCCTCGATGACTTCCGGGGACACCCCCGGGCCTTCCTGGCCGAACACCAGAACACACTTCTTGGGCAGGTCGAACGTCTCGATCAGCACCGACCCCGGAACATTGTCGATGGCCAGTACCGGCAGCCCCTCGGACTTCGCCCACTCGATGAACTCCGGCACGGAGGGGTGATGGCGAACGTGCTGGTAGCGGTCGGTGACCATGGCTCCGCGACGGTTCCAGCGGCGTCGTCCGACGATGTGGACCTCGCGCGCTAGGAACG
>NZ_AJXN01000012.1 GCF_000286355.1 Kocuria atrinae C3-8
GCATCAGGCCATCAACCAAAAAATATAAAACTTTTCGGTATCAACAAACTAGGCACACTATTGAGTTGACAAACAACAAACCACTCTCCCTGCCCTACGGGCCGGAAGTCGGTTGCGATCTGCAAGCTTAGGTGAGATCGGAACGGCGGGTCAAATCCAGGTGAACTCTTGGTTCTCTGTGGTTTTTCGCCTTGCGATCTCTCGCTTGCGGGGGTTCACCTTACCACAACGTGGGCGTCTTGCAACAGCTCGAACCGGTGTGATGTGGCTCTCCCATCACCGCTGCTTCCCTCCGATTTCCGGAAGCTCGCCGCGGCGACTCGGTAGACATTACACACTTGCCGAGGGAACGACAAACCCGCGGAACGAACCTCTCGGTTCGCGCCGCGGGTCTGGTGGTTGAGCGCTACTTAGTGCCGTTCGTGGCCTTGGATGCAGGCTTGAAGTACAGCACCGCAAGCGGTGGCACGGTCATCTCGCGGAAGCCGGTTTGCCGTTGTAGGCACCTTCCGTCGCGGTGATCTTTCCGAGGTTGCCGACACCCGATCCTCCGAACAGCTCGGAGTCCGTGTTCAGGACCTCATCCCAATCACCGGCCCAGGGCATCCCCACGCGGAAGTTCTCATGGGGGTTGCCGGCAAAGTTCGCGACGCACACCAACGGATTGCCCTGATCGTCCCAGCGAGTGAACGACAGGGTGTTCCGCCCGGCATCGTTCGCGTCGATCCATTCGAAGCCCGAGGGGTCGTTATCCCGAACGTAGAGAGCCGGAGTGCTCCGGTAGATCTCGTTGAGGTTCTTCACGAGCTCCTGCACACCGTGGTGCGGAGGAGTCTCGGAAAGCCACCAGTCCAGGCCGTGTTCCTGAGACCATTCGGATTCCTGGGCGTACTCGGTGCCCATGAAGATCAGCTGCTTACCCGGGTGCGCCCACATATAGGCGAGGTACGCACGCACGTTGGCCAACTGCTGCCACCGGTCCCCCGGCATCTTGCGCAGCAGAGAGCCCTTGCCGTACACGACCTCGTCGTGGGAAATGGGAAGGATGAAGTTCTCGGAGTACGCATAGACCATCGAGAACGTGGCCTTGTTGTGGTGATAGTGACGGTTGAACGGATCTTCCGCCATGTACTCCAGGCTGTCGTGCATCCAGCCCATGTTCCACTTGATCCCGAAACCGAGACCGCCGGCCTCCGTGGGCTTGGTGACGCCGGGGAATGAGGTGGATTCCTCCGCGATCATCACGATGCCGGGGTTACGGCGGTACGCCGTGGCGTTGGATTCCTGCAGGAATCCGATGGCCTCGAGGTTCTCGCGGCCACCGTACTTGTTGGGTTCCCACTCGCCGTCGTTGCGGGAGTAGTCCAGATAGAGCATGGACGCGACGGCATCCACGCGCAGACCGTCGATGTGGTACTCCTCGAGCCAATAATTCGCATTGGCCACCAGGAAGTTCCGCACCTCGGAACGGCCGTAATCGAAGATCAGCGTGCCCCAGTCCTTGTGCTCGCCGCGGCGGGGATCCGAGTGTTCGTAGAGCGGCTCGCCGTCGAAGTTCGCGAGCGCCCATTCGTCCTTGGGGAAGTGGCCGGGGACCCAGTCCACGAGCACACCGATACCGGCCTGGTGCAACTGGTCCACCAGGTAACGGAACTCGTCCGGTGATCCGAACCTCGAGGACGGCGCGTAGTAGGACGTGACCTGGTAGCCCCAGGAACCACCGAACGGGTGCTCGGCCACGGGCATGAGCTCCACGTGGGTGAAGCCCTGCCACGTGAGGTACTCGACCAGTTCCCGGGCGAGATCCACGTAGTCCAGACCCTTGCGCCACGAACCGATGTGCAGTTCATAGACGCTCATCGGTGCGTTGTGCGGATCGGTCTCCGCACGCTTGGCCATCCACTCCGAATCCTGGAACTCATAGTTCGACTCGAAGACGCGGGAGGCGGTGGACGGAGGAACTTCGGTTCCGAAGGCCATGGGGTCGGCCTTGTCCCGCCAGGAGCCGTCACGGCCCTGAACGCGGAACTTGTAAGTGTCGCCGGAGCCCATGCCCGGAATGAACAGTTCCCAGATGCCACTGGAACCCAGCGAACGCATGGCGTGCTCGGAGCCGTCCCAGCCGTTGAAGTCACCGATAACGCGCACTGCGCGGGCATTGGGGGCCCACACCGCGAAGCTCACGCCCTGAATGTCCCCCATGGCCGAGGGATACCGGTGAACGTGTGCACCGAGTGCGGTCCACAGAGTCTCGTGGCGACCCTCACCGATCAGGTGCAGGTCCAGTTCACCGAGGGTAGGTGCAAAGCGGTACGGGTCATCGAGAACCTGCGGCTCCTGACCGCTGTAGGTCACCTCAAGCCGGTAATCGGGGATGCGGCCCTTCTCGTGGGTGGGCACAACGCCCGAGAAAATGCCGCCCCACTCGTGTTCGAGCGGGTAAAGACCGTCCACGGTTCGAACCGAAACTTCGGTCGCGAATCGACGTAGCGTGCGGATCGTGACCGTGCCGTCCCCGTTGGGGTGAGCGCCGAGCACCGAATGGGGGTCGTGGTAGCGACCTTCGGCGACGGCGGCCAGGACCTCTTCGGACACGGGCGCGGGTTTGCCCTGAGCGGACTGTCCCGCCTGGTTCTCCGAATTCTGCGACGTCTCCGCCGGCACGGGCTGCTGTTTGCCCGTGGGTGCCGGTTCTTCCGAAGCATCCTGAGTTTTCTGGGGATCCTGCTCTCGCTCGGTACTCACTACTTCCTCAGTTCTGAAGGTGTCGTTGGAGTTCGGTTGGTCGTTCGTGGTTGCAGCTACGCTACGGGAGCTTGCGTCCCGGAGCGAGCGCATGACGGCGTTGGCGGGCACATCCACCCAGTCCGGACGGTTGCGCTGCTCGTACACGACCTCGTACAAAGCCTTGTCCAGCACAGTGCCTGGAACAACACGGATTCGGTGTCGAGACTCTGATCGCTCGTCTCGCGGTAACCGGTCAGAAAGGCCGACGACGCCGCTCGCGTCCATTCCTGCGCGTCACCGGATTCTTCGCGGCCGGCCATGGCACCCGCGTAATCGAGAGAACGCAACATGCCCACCACGTCGCGCAGTGCGACGTCCGGGCGAACGCGTTCCTTGATCGGGCGCAGCGGTTCACCCTCGAAATCGAGAATCTTGAATCCGTTGTCCTGGTTATGGAGCACCTGTCCCAGGTGATAATCACCGTGGATGCGCTGCAGCGGTGGCAGGTCGCGTAGTTCTTCAAGGTCGCCGATGAGTGACTCGAGGGTGGACTCGTACTCGCTGAAGCGATCGCCGCACACCCCCCAGGCCCACCGCAGACGTCCCGAGATGTCCTGCAGGAAAGCATCGCGCGCATCATGATCGGTGGAGATCGGGTCGAACGCGGCCATCAGGTCCGCGTGGACCCTCGCCGTGGTCGCTCCGAGCTCACGAGCAAGATCCGTGAAATCGCCGCCGCTCTTGGCGCTGTCGACCGCCAGCTGCCACGCATCCTGGGCGTGATCCACGAACTGGGCGGCCACCGCGAGCTGGCCCGCCGTGGTCACAAGACCTTGGCGCCACTGGGCATCGATCCAACCGGCCATGGCAGGCACCGCGGAGGATCCCTGCGAGGTGAGTTCCACACCCACCTCCACATCGGGGTTGCGGCCCTCCCCCACCACACGGAAGAACTTAACGATCACCGCATCACCGCGCAGTGCGGTATCCGAGGTGGTCTCAGATGCCGGAGGTGTGAGGATCACCGAGGTGTTCGACTGTTCCGAAGAGATCACGCGCACCTGATCGGAACCGGAAATCCTGTACTGCGTGTTGAGCGCGCCGGTGTACTTACCGTGCAGGCCCATGCCGTGCCGCAGCACACCGCCCACACCCAACTGGGTGTCCATGATGCGCAGAGTGGCATCCAGGAACGCAGCGTCGCCTACGGCGTCATAGAGGTAGAACCTGCTCGCGTGGTCCTCGTCCATTTCGAAGCTCGGCGACGTCCGGGGCTCGGGATTCGATTCTTCGACGCCCGGCGCGGGGCTCTTCGCGGCGTTCTTCTTCTGGGCCTCAGACGGCTGGCTGGCCTGCTCCGCGGTCTCACCCGCGCGGCGTCGTTCCCAGAACGAACCCGCCTGCTGAACCGCACGTCGCAGGAACGAGGCCGAGGCGTCCACACCCGCTACGATCTGCTCGGGCAACGGGCGATTGGGACCGCCACCTTGGTAGGAGCCGATCAGGTAGCGCTCGTACTCCGCGAGCGGCTCGGTGGTACGGACCACCGGGACGTTCAGAAGCTCGGTGCGGTCGCCCACGGTGGCCTGGACCAGGTAAACCACTCGGTCGCGCACGACCGAGTTGGGCTCCTCGGGATCGAGGTCCAACTGCACGCGACCGGCGACATTGACCTTGATCTCCTGGGCCGTGGCGGTGAACGGGAACCAACGTTGCCGCGGCAGCCAGTCACGCAACCGGTCCAGAACCTGTTGATCCGTCATTC
Source organism: Kocuria atrinae C3-8 (assembly GCF_000286355.1). Classification (GTDB taxonomy): domain Bacteria; phylum Actinomycetota; class Actinomycetes; order Actinomycetales; family Micrococcaceae; genus Kocuria; species Kocuria atrinae_A. Next base: position 4,493 of record NZ_AJXN01000012.1, read on the forward strand.
TGTGTTCCCCGCTTCCCTCAAATACGTATTCGTGGAGTGCCTCGCTGATCAGTCGTTGCGCGCGGGCTTGATGATGGGCATCGCGATCGTCTCCGGGTGGGCGCCGTCCGCGGAGGGCGCGCTACGCAGGCGCAACCAGAAGAAGTCCTGCGAACCGAGGGTGATGCGGTAACGGCCGGAGTCGTCGAACTCACCGAACGGCTCACCGCCGAACAGTTCGCGGGTACCGCGGCCCGCGTACTCGGGCAGTGTGAGCGAACAGCTGGCCGGTACGTGGGACAGGTTGAAGATGCAGAGCAGGGTCTCGCCGTGCTCGTCATCCGCATCTCGGGGATCCAGACGACGCAGGAACGCGAGCACCGACTCGTGATCGGTGTCCACGTTGACGTAATCGCCCATGCCGAAGGCGGGGTGAGCCTTGCGCACCATGAGCATCTGCCGGATCCAGTGCAGCAGGGACGAGGACGACGCCAGCTGAGTCTCCACGTTGGTCTGCGTGTAGTTGTAGACCAACGACTGGATCACGGGCAGGTACAGCTTGCCCGGATCTGCGGTGGAGAAACCGGCGTTACGGTCCGGGGTCCACTGCATGGGGGTACGAGACGCATCGCGGTCGTCCAACCAGATGTTGTCACCCATGCCGATCTCATCCCCGTAGTAGAGGAACGGCGATCCCGGCAGGGACAGCAGCAGCGCGTGGGCGAGCTCGAGCTCGGCGCGAGAATTGTCGAGCAACGGAGCCAGGCGGCGTCGAATACCAATGTTTGCGCGCATCCGGGAGTCCGGCGCGTACCAGCCGAGCATGGCCTGGCGTTCCTCGCTCGTGACCATTTCCAGAGTCAACTCATCGTGGTTGCGCAAGAACGTGCCCCACTGGGTGCCCGAGGGGATCTCCGGAGTGTTCTCCATGGTGGAGACGATGGGCTCAGCCTTCTGGTCACGCAGTGCGTAGTAGATGCGCGGCATGATCGGGACGTGGAAGCACATGTGGCACTCGGGCGAGGTCTCGGTACCGAAGTACTCCACGACCTCGTGCGGCATCTGGTTGGCCTCGGCGATGATCACGCGACCGGGGTAGAGCTCGTCCACCATGGTGCGCAGGTTGACCAGGAAGTCGTGCGTGCCGGGGAGGTTCTCGCAGTTGGTGCCGTCCTCCTCGATCAGGTAGGGGATGGCATCCGCGCGGAAGCCGTCGATGCCCATGTCCAACCAGAACTTGACCACGTCGAACACGGCCTCGACGACCTTGGGATTCTCGAAGTTGAGGTCCGGCTGGTGGGAGAAGAAACGGTGCCAGAAGAACTGGCGGCGCACGGGATCGAAGGTCCAGTTGGACTCCTCGGTATCCACGAAGATGATGCGCGCGTCCTGGTACTTCTCATCCGTGTCAGACCACACGTAGAAGTCGCCGAAGGGGCCTTCGGGGTCTTCGCGGGAGGCCTGGAACCAGGGGTGTTGATCCGAGGTGTGGTTCAGCGGCAGGTCGGTGATCACACGCAGACCCCGGGCGTGAGCCTCCGCCACGAGCCGCTTGAAATCACTGACGGTACCGAACTCGTCCAGCACGGAGTAGTAGTCCGAGATGTCGTAGCCGCCATCACGCAGCGGCGATTCGTAGAACGGCGGAATCCACAGACAGTCGATCCCCAACCACTGCAAATAATCCAGTTTGTCGATCAAACCGGAGAAATCTCCGGAGCCATCGCCGTTGGCGTCGGAGAATGCCCGCACCAGAACTTCGTAGAAGACGGCTTTGCGGAACCAGTCCGGATCGTGCGAAATGCCCGGCGCGTTGAGGTGGAAGGGTGTGCTGGTCATGATCGGTTGCTGTGGCCTCTCAAAGGTGACGACGTGGAAACAATGGTGGCGCGAGGATGACTCGCGCCACCACGGGGATCACTTCACGTTGCGTCGAATGTGCAGGATGTGCGCGGGCTCGATGTAGGGATCCAGTCGGACGTAATTGTGGGTGCCCCACTTCCAGCTGTCACCGGAAATCAGGTCATCCACCCAGAACGAACCGTCTTCGTTGAAGTCATGATCACCCAGATTCAGCGAATCCAGGTCCAACCACACCGTGGCCTCACGCGTGGCGTGGGTATCGGTGTTGATCACCACGATCACGGTGTCCTTGACCTCCTGACCATCGTGTTCCACGGTCTTGGTCTTGGAGTACGCCACGATCGCGGAATCGGTCGTGGACTGCACGGTGAGATTCTGCAGGTCGCCCAGCGCCGGGTGGTCCTTGCGGATCTCGTTGAGGCGCGTGATGTAGGGCGCCAGAGACTCGCCGCGCTCCACAGCACCCGCGAAATCGCGGGGACGCAGTTCGTACTTCTCGTTGTCCATGTACTCTTCGGCACCCGGGCGGGCCACGTGCTCGAACAGCTCGTATCCGGCGTACACGCCCCACAACGGAGAAGCGGTGGAGGCGAGCGCGGCGCGCACCTTGAAGGCTGCCGGACCGCCGAACTGCAGGTACTCGGTGAGGATGTCCGGGGTGTTCACGAAGAAGTTCGGGCGGTACGCGGAGGACGTCTCGTGCGAGACCTCCTTCAGATACTCCTCGATCTCTTCCTTGGTGTTGCGCCATGTGAAGTATGAATAGGACTGCTGGAATCCTGCCTTGGCCAGGCCCTGCATCATGGCCGGGCGTGTGAACGCCTCCGCCAGGAACACGGTGTCCGGGTGCTCTTCACGCACACGAGCGATGAGCCATTCCCAGAACCACAGGGGCTTGGTGTGGGGGTTATCCACGCGGAAGATGTCCACCCCGTGGCTGATCCACAGCTTGACCACGCGCAGCACCTCGTGAGCGAGGCCCTGCGGATCGTTGTCAAAGTTGAGGGGATAGATGTCCTGGTACTTCTTGGGCGGGTTCTCCGCGTAGGCAATGCTGCCGTCAGCGCGGGTAGTGAACCACTGCGGGTGTTCCTTGACCCACGGGTGGTCCGGGGATGCCTGCAGTGCGAGGTCCAGGGCAACTTCCAGGCCCAGGTCGTGCGCGTGGGCCACGAACGCGTCGAAGTCCTCGAAGGTTCCCAAGTCCGGGTGGATGGCGTCGTGACCGCCCTCGGGCGAGCCGATGGCCCACGGCGAACCCGGATCCTGCGGGCCGGCTTCGAGTGAGTTGTTCGGCCCCTTGCGATGATCGCGACCGATCGGGTGGATCGGGGGCAGGTAAGCGACGTCGAAGCCCATGGCGGCGGCGCGGTCCAGAGCCTCCACAGCGGTCCTGAAGTTGCCGGGGATCCACTGGCCCGCTTCAGCGTCCCACGTGGCACCTTCCGAACGGGGGAAGAACTCGTACCAGGAGCCGCGTCCGGCGGCTCGCGCTCGACCTCAATGGGGTAACGCTGCGAGGTACTCAACAGGTCACGCAGGGGGCGCTCGTCGACGTAGGACTTGACCTCGTCCGAGGTGCCCGCGGCCAGTCGATCCTCGACGGACAGGCTGGTATCGGCCATGCGGGCGGCGGCGTTCTCGAAAGCCTGGGATTCCGCAGAGGAGCGCGAGGACTCCTTGGAGGCTGCTTCGAAGAGCAGCTGGCCTTCCTTGAACATGAGTTCCACGTCCTGACCGACACCGATCTTGATCTCGGCGGCGTGCAGCCACGTGTCGTAGAGGTCCGACCAGCCCTCGATCGCGAAGCTCCACGTGCCTTCGGACTGCGGGCGGAGCAATGCGTGGAAGCTGTCAGTGCCGGGCGCACCCGGAGTCATGGTGACGCGCTGGACCTCACGGCCCTGCGGGTCGTACAGAACGGCGCTGGCGCCCAGGGAGTCGTGGCCTTCGCGGAACACGGTGGCCGAGACCCGGATGTCCTCGCCGGGGATGGCGGTGGCGGGGAAACGGCCACCCTCCACCACGGGGCTGACATCGGTGATGGGGATGCGCCCGTAGACGAGGTCTGCGGAAGGGAATTCCGACGAATCGCCGGAGTCCGCTTCACTTCCCAATTCTGCGGTGCCGTGCTGTTCCGTGGCTCCGCGGTCCACCACGTCCTCCTCTTCCAGGAGGTCAACCGAACTCTGTTCGTCCGGCCGTTCTTCGGCTCGTTCCTCCGAGTGACGAGAACGCTGGAACGACGGCGATACGTCCGGTACTCCCGTTGCGGGGACCGGCGCGTTCAAGCGGCTGCCTACGTCCGGCTGGGCTGACCCGGCCTGGGGTGTAGGTTCCTGCGGGTCGTTGGTGCGTGCGTGATGGCCAGTGGGCTGAGGATTCTGCTGCGACACGAATCTAACGTTAGCGACAATCGGCCCGATTCTTAAGGCCGACCACTCTTCTGACGTCATGGGAGTGTCCTAATTGGACTATGAAGAGGGGATGGCTCGTGTCCCGGTAGGCTCGCACGTGTGAAGGCCATACGTAGATTTACCGTCCGCACCGTCCTGCCAGAATCCATCGCACCCCTGGGCCGGTTGGCCAAGAACTTGCGATGGTCCTGGCACAAGCCCACCGAAGATCTGTTCGCGCAGCTCAATCCGCGTGCCTGGGAGAACGTCCACGGTGACCCCGTGAAACTGTTGGGTTCCCTCACGCGTGAAGAGATCCAGCAGATCGCCGAAGATCCCGAGACCGTCGAACAGATCAAGGCGCTCGACGCCGATCTGACCAACTATCTGACGCAGCCCCAGTGGTATCAGCGCACCCAGACCGACGACGCTCCGGCAGCGATTGCTTATTTCTCCGCCGAGTACGGCATCACTTCTGTGCTGCCCCAGTACTCGGGTGGTTTGGGCATTCTCGCCGGTGACCACCTCAAGACCGCCTCCGACATGGGAATTCCGTGGTGGGTGTCGGCTTGCTGTACCAGGCCGGTTACTTCAAGCAGTCACTGTCCCAGGACGGTTGGCAGCAGGAAACCTACCCCGTCCTCGATCCGGACGAGATGCCGTTGACCCTGCTGCGCGAGCAGGACGGCACCCCGGCGCGGATCTCGCTGCCGCTACCCAATTCCCGTTCGCTGTCGGCCCAGATCTGGCGTGCCGATGTGGGCCGTGTCCCGCTGCTGCTCCTGGATTCCAACATTCCTGAGAACGACGAACACGCCCGAAACGTCACCGACCGTCTCTACGGCGGCGGCAGTGACCACCGTTTGCAGCAGGAACTGCTCCTGGGCATGGGCGGTATCCGTGCCCTGCGCGCATACTCCCGCATCACCGGGGCACCGGCACCCGAGGTGTTCCACTGCAACGAGGGCCACGCCGGTTTCCTGGGAATCGAACGCATCCAGGAACTCATGAACCCGCAGGACGGTTCCGAACCCATGACGTGGAACGAGGCTCTCACGGCCGTTCGCTCCGCCACGGTGTTCACGACCCACACCCCGGTCCCGGCCGGCATCGACCGTTTCGATCGTGCTCAGGTTGAGTACTTCTTCAATGCGGGTCTCACCCCGGCCGTTCCCACGTCGCACATCCTGGAACTGGGCGCCGAGAGTTACGAGGGCGGTGACCCCAGCAAGTTCAACATGGCGGTCATGGGCCTCCGTTTGGCCCAGCGTGCCAATGGCGTGGCCAAGCTGCACGGCGTGGTTTCGCGCGGCATGTTCCAGGGACTGTGGTCCGGTTTCGACACCGAGGAAGTCCCGATCACCTCGGTCACCAACGGCGTGCACACCCCGTCCTGGATCGACCCGGCCATGAGGGCCATCGCGGTGGATCCCCAGGAGAACGACCAGGATCCGGCCTCGCGCTGGCGCAAGATCTACCAGGCCGATGACAAGGACCTGTGGCAGGTCCGCCGCGATCTGCGCGAACGTCTGGTGCACGACGTCCGGCGTCGCTTGCGCGCCTCGTGGAAGAAGCGCGGCGCCGCCGACGCCGAGTTGGCCTGGACGGATTCCGTGCTAGACCCGGACGTGTTGACCATTGGTTTCGCTCGCCGCGTGCCCACGTACAAGCGCCTGACCCTCATGCTGCGCGACCCCGAGCGGCTCAAGAAGCTGCTCCTGGATCCGGACAACCCGATTCAGTTGGTTGTGGCGGGTAAATCCCACCCGGCCGATGAGATGGGCAAGCGCATGATTCAGGACCTGGTGCGTTTCACGGACGATCCCGAGGTTCGCCACCGCATCGTGTTCCTGCCCAACTACGACATCGCCATGGCGCGCGTGTTGTTCCCGGGCTGTGACGTGTGGTTGAACAACCCGTTGCGTCCGCTCGAGGCGTGCGGCACCTCCGGCATGAAGGCCGCCATGAACGGCGGCCTGAACCTGTCCGTGTTGGACGGCTGGTGGGACGAAATGTACGACGGCCAGAACGGCTGGGCGATCCCCACGGCGGACAACAAGGCCAGCACCGACGAGCGCGACGATGTGGAGGCCGCGGCGCTCTACGAGCTGATCGAGAATCACGTGGCGCCGCGCTTCTACGGCGAGTCCACGGACGATCCGGAGATCACGTCGGAGGAAATCCCCCACCAGTGGCTCGCGATGGTCAAGCACACGTTGGCGACTCTGGGTCCGAATGTCTCGGCTCGCCGCATGCTGACCGACTACGTGCAGAAGCTGTATGTGCCGGCTTCGGTGTCCGGACGACGCTCGCTCGCGGACAACGGCAAGGTGGCTCGCTCCACTTCGCGTTGGATCGAACGCGTCCGTCAGGCGTGGCCGCAGGTACACGTGAACATGTGGACGCCGAGGGTGTGTTGCAAGAACCGCAGATCGGTGACGAGCTGACCATCAACGCCTACATCAACCTGGGGTCGCTGAACCCGCAGGACGTCAAGGTGCAGGTGGGCTTCGGCCACGTCTCCGAATCGGATCACATCCACGAGCGCAACTACGCGTACCTGGATCGGGTGACCGAACTGGGTAACGGCCGATACCTGTTCAGCGGGGCCATGACGATCGATCGTTCCGGTCCGTTCGGCTACACGGTGCGTGTTCTGCCCTCCAACGAGGAACTGGCCGGCCCGGCCGAGCTGGGGCTGGTGCGCAACGCCGCCTAGTGCGAGCGCCGTCGACGAACGAATAACAAAGACCGCGGGCGCGGCACCCTGGAATGGGTGTCGCGCCCGCGGTCTTCGTCGTCAGGCGTCTTCATCGACCAACATAGGTTGTCCCACGGTCGATCGGTGACGCCAATCGACGTCGTCAAGTAGGAACGTCAGGCGAGCGAGAACATCGCGATGCTCTGCGCCGGAACCCGGCACTCGTCACCGCTGGTGAACTGCGTGCCGGCTCGTTCGTCGAGCTCGAAATCGGTCGCGAGTACGAGCTCGAACGTCCCCCGGATGGCCGGGTATCCCGTGGCGCACTCGGCCTGTGTCATCAGCTCTTCGAGGCTCGGCAACGTCACGGTCAACGGCTCGTTGGACCCGTTGATCACGAAAGTCCCGACCATCTCGCCGCCGCACGAACCGAGCACGACCTGAACCACCCGGGAACCGTCCGTCTGCCACAGCTCCGGTGTCATGGGCAGACCCTCGGGGCCGTACCAGTGCAACAGAACGTCCTCCGGGCGAGCGGGGAAATGGCTGGGCTGGCTCGCCAGGAAGGTTTTGCGGATCGCGATCAGTCGTTTGGTGGTCTTGAGCATGGCGCGCCGCCACGGCGTGATCTTCCAGTCAACCCACGAAATCTGGTTGTCCTGGCAGTACGCGTTGTTGTTGCCGCCCTGGCTGCGGAGCAGCTCATCCCCCGCGGTGATCATGGGCACGCCCTGCGACAGCAACAGTGTGGCCATCATGTTCCGCACGGTTTTGGCGCGGGCCGTCCTGCGCGCCACATTGTCCGAGACGCCCTCTTCGCCGTGGTTCCACGAGTGGTTGTCGTTGGTTCCGTCCGCGTTGTTCTCCAGGTTGGCCTGGTTGTGCTTGCCGTCGTAGGCGGTGAGGTCGTACATCGTGAAACCGTCGTGAGCGGTCACGAAGTTCACGGAAGCCAGCGTGGTGCGTCCCTCGGGGGCGAACATGTCCGCCGAGCCCGAGATGACACCGGCCAGGCGAGCCGCGTTTCCGCCGCCGCCCCCGCGAGCCATGGTGCGTTGACCCGAGAGCCAGAAATTCCGCACGGTGTCCCGATAGGTGTCGTTCCAGTCCGCCCATCCGGTCGGGAAGCGTCCGGTCTGCCACCCTCCGGCGCCCACGTCCCACGGTTCGGAAATCATGCGCACGCCCTGCAGCACCGGATCCGCGGCGACAGCCACGAAGAACGGGTGGTTGCGGGTGAAGTGATGGTTCTCGTCGCGCCCGAGTTCCGGCGCCAGGTCGAAGCGGAACCCATCGATGTGGCATTCCGTGACCCAGTAGCGCAGGGAATCCATGGCCATGCGGACCACCTGCGGGTCCGCGAAGTTCACCGAGTTGCCGCAACCGGTCACATCCACGTAATTGCCGTGGGTGTCGTGACGGTAGTACTGCTGATCCCCCAGCCCGCGCCAACTGTAGGCAGGCTCCTCGCTTCCGCCCTCGGCCGTGTGGTTGTAGACCACGTCCAGAAAAACTTGAATGCCCGCTCCGTGCAGGGCGTCCACGGCGTGCTTGAACTCGTTAAGGACAGCCGTGGGTCCCGCATCTTGCGCAGCTCGCGTGGCGTACCCGACATGCGGGGTGAAGAAGCTCAGTGTGTTGTATCCCCAGTAGTTGCTGAGCCCGTTCTTGGTGAGATGGGGCTCATCCAAGTGAGCGTGCACGGGCAGCAACTCGATGGCCGTGATGCCCAGTTCCTGCAAATATTTGAGAATGGCCGGGTGAGCGAGGCCCACGTAGGTGCCCGCAGCTCCTCGGGCAGGTCCGGGTGCCGCATGGTGAGGCCCTTGGCGTGGGCCTCGTAAATGATGGTGTCCCGCCACGGAATGCTGGGGCGGTCGGGGTTCTCCCAGCAATAGTTCTGGGCCACCACTTCCGAGACGTACTTGCCGCCATAGGCGTCAGGACCGGGATCCTTGACCCCCGGCGGTGGGCTCAATCTGGTGAGCCCCCGACCGTAGGGGTCCAACATGATCTGTTCCTTGGACGGGTCCGGCGTGCGCTTGGCCGTGGTCGAAAAGGGAACGAAACCGTACCGGGTACCCTCCGGCATCGCCGGGCACACGTCCGTCTCGAGCATCTCCGCGCGCGATTCCTCGCCGTGGCCGTGCAACGGCGGGGGCACCGTCCCGTAATGGATGCCGTGGTTGTGGCCCTTGAGCTGGTGTCGGCGCCACGTGCCGCCGGGGCGCTGATACACCAGCTCAAGCTCCTCGATGCCGGGAGCGTAGACGGCCACATTGGCGCTGCCGTCCCCGGACGGCGAGGGGTGAACCCCCAGCGGATAACTACGCGCTTGCACGACGGCGCGAGACTTCGTACAGCGTGATACCCACAGCCATGGAGGCGTTCAGCGACTCCATGGTGGAGTCGATGGGGATCGACACGATCGCGTCGCAGTGTTCGGTGACCAGGCGGGACAGTCCCTTACCCTCCGAACCGACCACCACGATGAGCGGCTCGGTAGCCAGGTTCAGCTCGGGCAGCTGCACGTCCCCGCCGCCATCCAGACCCACCACGAAGTAACCGGCCTTCTTGCAGTTCTCCAACGTGCGGGTCAGGTTGGTCGCTTTGCTCACGGGAACCCTAGCGGCAGCGCCGGCACTGGTTTTCCACGCGGTGGCGGTTACCGCGGCAGAACGGCGCTCCGGGAGGATCACGCCGTCGCCGGAGAATGCCGAGACACTGCGAATGATGGCGCCCAGGTTGCGCGGGTCGGTGATGCCGTCCAGCGCAACGAACAGCGGTGCCTTGGACTCGGGGTCCTTGGGGTCGTAGCGGCGGATCACGGCGGCCGCGTGCTCGTCCGCATCGCGGTAGTCGTAGGGCGGAACTTGCAGGGCCACACCCTGGTGAACCGCATCCGACGTCAATCGATCCAGCTCGGAACGAGAGGCCTCGAGCGTGGGAACGTTGCGTTCGGCGCACATTTGGAGGATGTCCTTGACGCGATCGTCCACCTCGATCTTGGTGGCCACGAACAGCGTCTTGGCGGGCACGTTGGAGCGCAGTGCCTCGAGCACGGAATTACGGCCGGTGACCAGGTCCTCCTTGATGGGGCCCTTGCCGGCACGGGTCGGCCGGTTGTGCGAGGTCTGCTGCTTGCGGGCCGCCGCCTGCTTGGCTTTGTAGGCCTTGTGATACACGCGATCTTCGGCCTTGGGGGTGGGACCGCGGCCCTTCAAGGCTTTGCGGCGTTGCCCGCCGCTGCCTACGACGGGGCCTTTCTTGTTCTTGCGAACGGCTCCGGGTCGATTGGACTGGGCCATGATTGTCTACTCCGTGTCTCTCACGGGTGTACGGCGCTCTCGCCGCCCCGAGGTGGTCAGCGATCTAAGTGTCAGTTTAGGGCAGTGGCCGGGTCAGACCGACCACGCGGATCCCTGGGCTCCGTCCTTGACGACCACCCCGGCATCCGCGAGCTGATCGCGGATCTGATCCGCGAGCGCCCAGTTCTTGTCCGCGCGCGCTTGTGCCCGCTGGTCCAGCAGCTGGTGCACGAGAGAGTCCAGGGCCTGGTGCTCGGCGCCTCCCCCGGTCCCGGTGCCGTCCAGGTTCATGAGTTGCAGCAGTCCGAGCACCTCGGACATGGCCGCGACGGCGCGCACCGGCGCAGCGGCGTCGTCGAGATGCCCGGCGGCCAACGCGCCGTTGGCCGCGCGTACCGTCTCGTGCAGTACCGCGAGGCCCTGAGGGACGTTGAGGTCCTCGTCCATGACGCGCGTGAAGTTCTCGGGCACGTCCTCCGGCTGCCAGTCGAGGCTCAACCCCGCGGCGCGCGCAGCGACCAGCACGGCCTCCACACGCTCGACCGCCGACGTCGCTTCCTGCAGTGACGTGGGTCGGTAGTCCAGGACCGAACGGTAGTGGGCCTGCCCCAGGTAGTAGCGCACGGCCAACGGACGGGCCTCGGCGAGCATCTGCTCGGGGGATACCGTGTTGCCGATCGACTTGGACATTTTTTCGCCTGATAGGTCACCAGGCCGTTGTGGAGCCAGAAGTTCGCGAATTCCTGACCCGCCGCGGTGGACTGGGCGAGTTCGTTCTCGTGGTGCGGGAAACGCAGATCCAGGCCGCCACCGTGGATGTCGAAGTGAGTGCCCACGTATTTGGCCGCCATCGCGGAGCACTCGAGGTGCCATCCGGGTCGGCCCTTGCCCCACGGCGAATCCCACCCGGCGGTTTCAGGTTCGTCCGCTTTATGGCCCTTCCACAACGCGAAGTCGCGGGGGTCGCGCTTACCGCGCGGGTCGGCGTCCGGGGCGTCCTGCATGTCCTCCACGCGCTGGCGCGTCAGTTCACCGTAGCGAGGCCACGAACGCACGTCGAAGTACACGTCTCCGGAATCATCCTGGGCCGGGTAGGCGTGGCCGTCGTCAATGAGCTTCTGGATGAGCGCGTGCATTTCTGGGATGTGACCGGTGGCGCGCGGCTCGTAGGTGGGGGCGGCGATGCCCAGTGCGGCATACGCGTCACCGAAGACGCGCTCGAACCGGTAGGCGAGCGCCCACCATTCCTCGCGCGGGTGGTTGCCCGCGTAGTCGGGTTCGAACGACGCCGCGGAGTTCACCAGAATCTTGTCATCGATGTCCGTGACGTTGCGGACCGTGGTCACCTTGTACCCGCGGAAGGCGAGCCAGCGCGCGAGTTGGTCGAACACGAGCGCGGAACGCACATGCCCGATGTGCGGCGCACCCTGCACCGTGGCACCGCAGTAGTACAACCGGGCCTCACCCGGGTACACAGGCTGGAAGTCTTTAACGGTTGCTGAGGCGGTGTCGTAGAAGCGCAAAGTCACCCGCCCAGTCTAACGGCGCGGAACTACCAGCGCGGTCGCGATGGCGGCCAGCCCCTCGCCACGGCCGGTCAACCCGAGCGCGTCTGTTGTGGTCGCGCTCAAATGCACCCTGGCCCCGGCCGCTTTGCTCAGTACCGCAACGGCTTCTTCACGCCGCGGCGAGAACTTGGGTCGGTTACCGATCAACTGCACCGAGATATTGCCCACGTCGTACCCCGCCTCGCGCACGATGGCTGCGGCTTCGCTCAGGATCCGTTCACCGGAGGCGCCGGCCATGTTCGGGCGGTCCGTCCCGAAGTGCACACCCAGGTCTCCGATGCCGGCGGCGGAGAACAGCGCATCCGCGGCGGCGTGAGCCACTACGTCACCGTCAGAGTGACCGGTGAGGCCCCGCTCCCCGGGCCAGTGCAGACCGGCTACCCACAACGGGGTGCCTTCCGGCCCGAACGCGTGGACGTCCACGCCAATGCCCGTCAGGGGAAGTTGTGGCAGGGCCGATTCAACGTGTTCAGTCATGGCTTCATCATCTCCGATGCGTGCGGGCACAGTGAGTAGGGGTTCAAGGACTACCCGATCGTTGTTCAGCGGATGCGCTGTGTCAGCGGGCTCGCTGCTCCAGGACGGCGTGGGCTGTGGTCAGGTCGAAGGGACGGGTGATCTTGAAGGACTCCTCGTCCCCCGCTACGAAGCTCACGGGCACCTCCGGGGTGAACCGTTCGACAAGAGAGGCGTCGTCGGTGATGCCCTCCGGGTCGTCGGCGCGGTCCACGGCAGCAAGAGCGCCATGGTCGTTGCGCTCCAGCAGCCCGGCACCGAGGTTCACATCCAGCAAGAGATCGGCATCGAATCCCTGTGGGGTTTGCACTGCACGCAGCCCGGACCGATCCACGGTTCCCGTGCTGTGCCCCTGATCGTCCACACCACGGATCGTGTCGTTGACCGGAAGTACTGGCACCACAGCCCGCTCGCCCGATTCGAGGGCCGCGACCACCGAGGTGGTGACCTGTTCTGGGACCAGGCAGCGAGCGGCGTCGTGAACCAGCACGAACCGGGACGCAGAATCCAACGCGGCGAGTCCGCACGCCACCGACTGGGCGCGAGTCGCTCCCCCCGGTGACCGCGCGGGCCCCGTGGCTTCGGCGACGGCGCTCAGAGCGGTG
>NZ_AJXN01000013.1 GCF_000286355.1 Kocuria atrinae C3-8
GCTCATCTGTGAAGGGCCGTATTACCAAAGACGAGGACTAGAGGGTTGCCTCAGTTTCGCGCTTGATTATGTAGCCGAAAAATTGGACGACCTGATCTCCATCGAGGAACCCGATGAGGAGGTTGAAATTTACTCAGACGACGACAATCTTGAGCACCACGCAAAGGTTGTTCGATTATCCGAAAAAATACGCGCAAATTCTTTCAGTATAAATTTTAAGGAACTTCTTGATCAGTGTCATCATATATCTATTGATGATGTACTCGAATATCCACCCGAAGTCTCGGGCAGGAGTGTATTCGAGCACATAGCACAACCTAAGAGCGTGACCTCGATTTTCAATGAATGCTACTTAAGTGAACAGTTTTCACTCCCCTTAAATCTATTAGACATGTCCGTAGTGGATGTTGAAACAACAGGTTTAGGAAGCTTTGACGAAGTCATTGAAATCGCGGCAATCAGATTTAATATTCACGGAAAAGTCATTGATGCATTCCAGCACCGCGTCAAACCAGGCGTTGCTATTAGCAGTAGTGCAGCTGCGACACATGGCATCCGCCTAAGCGACCTGGATAACGAACCTAGCTTCGAGGACGTATGGCCTCAGGTACGCCAGGTTCTGGATGGCTCCGTCGTATTCGCTCACAACGGACCATTTGACGTGCGGTTAATAGAGCAGAGCTTACGCGGAATTGCACCACGATCCTCGCTGAATTTTGTTGATACATTATTATCCTATCGACTATTCACCGAGACCAAAAGCAATCTTTATAAGTTAGAAACTCTATCCCGGGGATTGGGAATCCAAGCACCCGGGTACCAACACAACGCTCTACACGACTGCCTTCAGACCGCAAGCCTAGTTCTCGCACTAGCCACCGCTAAGCCCAATTTGGGGCTAACACGCGCTGACACTAGTATCGATTCTTTAGAACCTCGTCAGGCTGTTTCATTCAATAGAGATATATACCCCGATAAACTTCAAATTCCTCATTTGGGATTCACACGAGGCCCCTTCCAGCATGTTCAAGAGTTGAATAAATTCAAATTCAAATTTTCCTTGAAGGGTGTTCGATTTTATGTCGATGACTCCGTGAATGACGTGTTCGATCAGGTGGTGGATAAATTTCTCGACCATGGACTCGAATCCGCAAAGCGGTTAACTCCAACTGTCAAATACATTTTTGCTTCACCTTCGAGCGCAACTGATTTTATGGCGAAGAACCCAGGTGCTATATTAATAAGCAGCTTAGGGTCGGCTGAAGGAATTCTCAGCAACATCAAAGAGCTTTACAAGGTAGAACGCGAATTGGCCTTAAGTAAGTACCTGAATGAACAAGAGCGTGCAGCCCGTAGGCGCTGGGATCGAGCGGAAAACCACTGTCCTACCCTCAGGGAAGAATCCCTTGATCCCATCCAGTATGTCGATAAATTCTATTACAAGCGTTGGGAATGATAGCGCCCGATAACTTGACGACAATTACTACCTTGACTAATTGCACGTATCGTCCAGGGCTGAACAAATTGCGATGCGAATCGGGACGTCGTCCTCATTTTGTAGTTTGCTTTGGGCGCCAATCTCACCCCGCCACCACCCCATGAACTCCTGGGCGGTGAAGACCGGTTTACCCCACTTCGCCGCGTTCTTGGCTTTATTGGACTGCGAACCGTCCTCGGCGGTGACCAGAACATCGCAGCGGGTCTTGGTCACGTTGTTCACCGGCTGCAGACCCCGTTCCACAGCCATATCTTCCAGGCCTTCCCGATAGACCTCACGCCCATCGGCACCGATCACGGTGCCAGTGAAGCAAATGCGAGCGCCGGGAACCAGCACGGCGTCAATGTCCTGAGCTGAGTCAGCTGACTCGTCCAGGATGTGATCGCCGGTTTGCTCCTCCACCGCACGCACAACCGCCAGGCTCTCGGCAGAGAACCGCCCGCGCTCACCGGCCTCACGCAATTTCTCGGCCAACACCGCACCCGGGGTCTCCGCGGCACCCGCACTGCACCGCACGGTGAATTCCGTTGTCTCCGCGGGCCGAGGCATCAGATACCCGGAACGATCCTGAGCATCCGGGAACGGATCCGCCATAGCCTCCGACAGATCCTGCCCGGCGACCAGTTCTCGCACGGCACGTGCTCGCTCCAACGCCGTCGGCGCTTCGAGCGCGCGGCGCTGTTGGGCGGAAAGTCGCGTTGCGGCGACGTCGTACCCCATGGGCATGTGCGTGACGTAACCGGTGCGTTTGAGTTCGTAATCGAGGTACCCGAGTTGTCGGTCGATGTTGATACCCACCGGCACCCGGCCAGCCAGGTGCGGGGCGAGCGCGGCCCACGCGTCCGTGAGGAGGGGCGCGAGTTGTACTTGGCCTGCGGTGATGCCGTACGCGGTACGGGCGTCGCCCATGTCGCGGGTGGGGTTGACCAGGGTGCTGAGTTCCAGGCCGTCGTCTGTAACCAGGGCGATCTCCACGGGGCGGGGGCGCCAGCGCTCGCCTTCGTCACCCACGCTGCAGATGCCCAAGTACACGTTGCCCTTGGTCGGCTGCGCCGCGTGGGAACCGGAGCGCAAGAATCGGCGGATCCGCTGATCGACCTTGAGGTCGCGGGGCAGAACGTTGCGGCGCAACACGAGCCCCTCGAACGATGTACAGCGGCTCAGCGCAACGTACAACTGGCCGTCCGCGAACGTGCCGCCCGTCAGGTCGACCACCACGTTGTCGAGGGTCTGCCCCTGACTCTTGTGGATCGTAATGGCCCACGCGAGGCGGAACGGCAACTGGGTGTAGGTCCCGATCACGTCGTGGCGGAGCGTTCCGTGCTCGACGACGGGCCGCGTGACCTCCCACAGGTTGGGCTCGACCTTCACGAAATCACCGTTGGAAAGTTCGACGAACACGATGAGCTCGCCGTCCTCCCAGAAGTAGTCGGCCACCTTGGCGATCGTGCCGTTCACCCAGCGGTCACCGGGGTCGTTGGTGAGCATCATGACCTGCGCAGCGCGCTTGAACACGAGCTCCTTGTCCACAGGAATCTCGAAACCGTCCAGGTCACCGGTGAGGATCGCCGCATGATGGACCGGCTCGTCCTCGAGTTGCTCGAGCATCATGCGGTTGCGGGACGTGGCCATGCGGTTGGTGGTGGTCAGCGTCAGCCAGAACTCGTCGATGGGCGGGGTGAACTCCGGGTCGGTGCGGGCGTTGAGTTCCCGGCGGGCCTCATCGAGCAGGCTGCCCTCGCGCACGGCGTTGAGAATATCCACCAGGCGGTTGTCGCCGATCTGACGGAAGACCGTGCTCAGTTCCACCGTGGCGAAATCATCCGGGTGGTAGTTATCCGCGGAGAAGAAGTACGGGGTCTTGTAGCGGGTGGAGAAGTGCTCGCGTTCGTAATCGGTGACCACGGGCGGGAGTTGATACAGGTCCCCGACCAGCACCAATTGCACTCCGCCGTACTTCCGGCCGGGCTTGGGACCGAAACGTTCCAACGCGGCAACCAGGCAATCGAACAGGTCGGCCCGGACCATGGAGGCCTCATCCACGATGAGCGTGTGCAGTTCCCGCAGCGTCTTGGCGAATCTGCCGGGGAAGTACTTCCCGGTGCGCACCTGCTCCGGCGTCATGCCCGGATAGAGCGAGAGCAAGCGGTGGATCGTGTAGCCCTCCACGTTGAGCGCGGCGATCCCGGTGGGCGCCACGACCACGACGTTGCGCCGGGTGTGGGCCCTGAACTCCCGGATCAAAGTGGATTTACCGGTGCCCGCCTTACCCGTGAGGAACACGTTTTCGCCGTGGTGCAGCCGTTGCAGGGCGTCCTCGAATTCGCGAGTGACGATCAGGTCAGGGGTATCAATCGGATGCACGGGGACCATCCTCTCAACCTTGGGAGCATCACGCGCGGCCGCGCTGTCGAGGTGAGCGAGCGGCGTCGTCCCGGGCGGGCGAGGCTGTCGCGAATAGTTACCAAAATGTCATGTATAGGGAACTTTATGTCGTCTATACTTGACACGTGGTCCTCAACCAGCGAGCAAATGAAGCGCAGAGCGTCAATCTGCGTATGCGTAGCGCCCGCGCAGCCAAGGGCCTGACTCAAGCCGACCTTTCCAAATTGGTCGGCGCATCCCGGCAGACGGTCAGCATGATCGAGGCCGGGGCGCACAACCCCACTTTGCGTCTGTGCATCGACATCGCTCGCGCGCTCGACACAGACCTGAATTCCCTTTTCTGGGAAGAAAGCGAGTCGTGAGGGACATGGACGAGCGACAAGAGCTCAACGCGGGGCGTTCCGCAATGATCGTGCTGAGCGTAGTGATGTTCGGGGCGGTAGCCGTCTTGGCGTGGGAATACATCCGCACTCAGGAAGTGACCAACACGGCGGCCATCGTGGTCCTGCTGGGCACCGGAGGATTGTTCCTGCTGCTGCAACGCATGCACGGGGCAGAAGTACCGCGCAGCGCGCTGGGTCACGAGCTGCCGACCGGGTCGACTCCGCAGGAAAAGTCCGAACGCCGCCGCACCTACGCGATCGACGCCGCAATGTTCGCCATTGCGCTCACCGCACTGACACTGGCGGGCATCTACCTGGTCGGAGACACCTCCAGCCTGGACATCCTGCCGGTCGGGGGCACTGCTGGCATCGGCCTCCTGGTGGCGCTCGAACTGATCGGCGGCGGCCTGATCTTCTACGCGTTCAACTGGGTCATGGGCGAGTCGGCCGCGCGTTCCGTCGAGAAAAGGCTGCGCAAGCTCGAGGCCTGAGCCCGCAGGGATTGCCGACGGCGCTCCCTCCCTACGCAGCGCACTCGCGGTCCGCGGTTCCCCCGTGGCCCGCGAGTGCGCTGAGGTGCCATAGTTACTAATCACCGCACCATAAAACTCCCCCCACCGCAGAACTTCTAAGGACGGACCGTCAGTGAGCACCGAGCACCCTCCTCAGCCCCACAGCGCCGGGACGGACATGCTCGCCGTGGATTTCGCGGCCCGCATCGCCGCCGCCGTGGTAGCCAATGGAGGAACCGTCGCGGAGGCCACCCGCTATGGACGACAGATTCTGGCTCACGCTCAGATCCAGCATTCCGATCTTGATGCCAGCTACGGCGCCGTGGGCATCAACTGGCTCGATACGGAGGGCCACCCCCGGCTTCGATTGGAACGCGTGGACTCGTACGGTTTCGATTACGGCGTGCTGACCCGCGCCACCAATATCGCCGCCGACTACATCCAGGGGACCATCGACCTACCCGAGGCCCGCGAACAGCTGGCCAACATCGCCACGACCGGAAAGTCGTGGTCCAAGAAGGTCACCATCCTTGCGACCGCTGCGGCCGGAGCGGCAGCACCCCTCGTGTACGGCGGCGATTGGATCGTCTCGATCGCCGGCATCATCTCGTATCTGGCGCTCGTCTACATGATGCAGAAGCTCGGCGAACTGCGCTGGCCGTCCTTCTTCATCCAGATTGCCGCGGGCATTCTGCCACCGTGGCCGCGGCGGCCATGAGAATCCTGGACCCACACGTGACCCCACCTCCGTGGTCATCTCGATCATCATCATCATGATGGCCGGCATGGCCTCCACAAGCGCCGTGCAGGACACCATTACCGGCCACTACATGCACGGTCTGGGGCGGATCTACGAGGGCCTGGTCAACACCGCCGGTTGGTAGTGGGTGTGCGCTTGGGTGCTGCCCTGTTCACCATGCTGGGCGTCTCGCTACCCGTCACCAACGAGGTCAGTCTGGCGAGCATCCCCCTGTGGCTCATGATGATCGCCGCCGCCTTTGTGGCGGTGGGTAACGGCATCATTTTGCAGTCACCCGCGCGCGTGGTGTTCCCCACGGCAGTCCTGGCCATGGTGGTGTATGCCGTCTACGACGCGCTGGCCACGGGTGAGGGCGCGGACGCCTGGGCCCGCGGAGCCGCCGCCTTCACCGCGGGCATCGGCACCGCGATCCTCCCGCGGTTCGTCAAAGCACCCTCCTCCGCCATGGCCATCTCATCATTCCTGGTCCTACTCCCCGGAACGCTGCTGTACCAGGGGATCTGGGGATCCTCGCTCTCCGACGGTCAGGCGCTGTATTACATTTCGGCCGCGTTCATTGCGGCCATGAGTCTGGCGGCAGGCCTCATGGTGGGGCAATACGTGGGCGTCGTGGCCATGAATACCTTCAAGGTGGTGCGCAACCGCATCTTCACGCCGGTCTTCTTCTCCCGCGCCTCCAATCACCCGCTCACCAGGCGCGGCGGAAAGACGTCCAACGCGACGGAGTCGGACGAGCCCGGGGAAGACCCACGGGAATAGCGTGATGTGAGGGAAATACAGTCACTAAGCCTCATGTGATGTAAGTGCCGAGATCCTGCCCGGATCCGGCACTTTCTCCACACCAGGTCGCCTCGCTGCAGTTGCCTCACATGGCGCTTCACCTCGCCCAATGACGACGCCGCCCCGTCCAGTTCCGCACATCGGTCGCCGCCTCTAAGCCTGATTCTCAGCTCCTCACCCTTGAAACCTGCATGCCGCCACTTATAGTCACTCAGACTTTAAGGTGTTAGAGTCATCCTGACACTAACCGGGCGGCTCCTTGGAGCGCGACAGAACAGGGAGCCACCATGATTGACCAGCGTGTGCTCCTGGCCGTGTCCACCGTGATTTTCACGGTTCGCCCCACGGGCGCCAACGGCAGCCACGAGCTCTGGATGCCCCTGGTCCGCCGGATCCGCGATCCTTACCGCGGCATGTGGGCGCTACCCGGTGGGCCACTCCGCCCCAATGAGGCGCTCGAGGATTCCGCCTGCGCGACCTCACCCTCACCACCGGCCTCGCGCCCACCCACCTGGAACAGCTGGCCACGTTCGGTGGCCTGACCCGCTCCGCCGGGGCCGAGGAACGCCAGGTCACGGTCGTCTACTGGGCCTCGCTTCCCCCGCAAGAAGCCGCCATGGGCGAGAACGACATCAACGTCACCTGGCTGCGCGCCACCGACCTACCGGACCTCGCCTTCGACCACTCGGACATCGTCACCCACGCCCTGGATCGGCTGCGGAACCGCATCGCCGAACCCACCGTGGCCAAGGCCTTCCTGCCCGAGACCTTCACGATCGCCGCACTCCGCGAGGTGCACGAGGCGATCATCGGAGACGCCCTGGACCCCGCCAATTTCCGCCGCCACGTCCTGTCATCCGGCCAACTCGAGGACACCGGCGAGCGCTTGGAAGGCACCCGACATCGCCCGCCCAAGCTCTACCGCTTCGCATCGGCCAAACCATCCAAGCTTTTCAGTCACCCCACGTCAGACCGTTCCGAGGAGACATCATGACCTCCGTAGCCACCCAGCTCAACCTTCTGCCCACCCGCCCGTCCGGCACCGCCGTGACGCTGGAGGGCGGCTCGTGCAACAGCTCCCTCACTCAGGATCCGTGGGATTTCCCCACCCCGCTCGTGGAGGGTTACGGCCCCGGCGCGTCCCAGAACGACGTCGCTCCGGCCGGCTCTCCCGCCCAGCCCACCATTCCGCAGCGCTACCGGGATGCCTCCCCCGAGGAACTGGACGCCATGATCGTGGCGGCCAAGGAAACCCTGGGCGAGCGCGCCGTCGTCATGGGGCATTTCTACCAACGTGACGAAGTGGTCAAGCACGCGGACTTCATCGGCGACTCCTTCCAGCTCGCGCAGCAGGCCAAGGCCCACCCCGAGGCGGACGCCATCGTGTTCTGCGGTGTGCACTTCATGGCCGAGACCGCTGACATCCTGTCCCAGGACAACCAGTCCGTGATCCTGCCCAACCCTGCGGCGGGCTGCTCCATGGCCGACATGGCCGACGAGGAATCCGTGGAGGACTGCTGGGCGGACCTCATGGACGTGCTCGGCCCCCACGCCGTGGATGAGAACGGCCAGACGGTCACGGACGAGAACGGCGAGCCCCTCGCCTCCGTGATCCCCGTGACCTACATGAACTCCTCCGCAGCGCTCAAGGCGTTCTGCGGCCGCAACGGCGGCATCGTGTGCACGTCCTCCAACGCGCAGACCGTGCTGGAGTGGGCATTCAAGCGCGGTCAGCGCGTGCTGTTCTTCCCGGATCAGCACCTGGGGCGCAACACCGCCAAGGCCATGGGCGTACCCCTCGAACAGATGCCGATGTGGAACCCTCGCAAGGAACTGGGTGGCAACACCGCTCAGACACTCAAGGAATCGCGGGTGATCCTGTGGCACGGCTTCTGCTCCGTCCACAAGCGCTTCACCGTGGGTCAGATCGACAAGGCTCGCGCGGAGTACCCCGCTGCACCGTGATCGTGCACCCTGAGTCCCCCATGGAGGTCGTGGACGCCGCGGATTCCTCCGGTTCCACCGACCACATCCGCAAGGCCGTTCAAGCTGCCGAGCCGGGTCAGACCTTCGCGATCGGCACCGAGATCAACATGGTCAACCGCTTGGCCGCCGAACACCCCGAGCACACCATTTTCTGCCTGGATCCCGTGATCTGCCCGTGTTCCACCATGTACCGCATCCACCCGGGTTATCTCGCGTGGGTCCTGGAAGAACTGGTGGCCGGTCGCGTGATCAATCAGGTCTCCGTCTCGGACAGCGTTGCTCAGGAAGCCTCCGTGGCTCTCGAGCGAATGCTGGCCGCCGTACCGAAGAAGTGACTCATGACTGACGTGATCGTCATCGGCAGCGGGGTCGCCGGTCTCAGCGCGGCACTGTCTGCGGCTGAGGCGGGCGCCGCGTCACCGTCATCACCAAGGCCTCACTCACCCACACAGCGACCGATCGCGCGCAGGGTGGCATGGCCGCAATGACCCGCACCCTGCCCGACGGCCAACCCAAGGATTCCGTCCAGTTGCACGTCCAGGACACCCTGTCGCGGGCGCGGGTTTGTGCGAGCCGCCGGTAGTTCAGGGCGTGGTCCAAGATTCCGCCGACGCCGTTCGCGACCTCACCGACCGCGGCGTCGCCTTTGATCGCGTGGCCGGGCCAGGGACGCCCTGGGTTCAGGGTTTGGAAGCGGCACACAGCGTGTCCCGGATCCTGCATGCCGGAGGTGACGCCACGGGTCACGCGATTCAGGAGGCGCTGTCCGCGCGGACGCGTGATGCCGCGGCAGTCGAAGATATACGACTTCTGGAATACACACTGGTCACCGGCGTGCTGACTGATGGTCAACGTGCCATCGGTGTCACGATCCGCCCCGTACTTTCAGACGGCCAGTTGGGCGCCGAGGAGTTCCTCGCCGCCGATCACGTGGTGCTCGCAACCGGTGGTGCCGGTCAGTTGTATCCGTATACGACCAACCCTGAGGTAGCGACCGGGGACGGCATCGCCCTGGCTCTGCGCGCCGGCGCCGAGGTGAGGGACCTGGAGTTCTTCCAGTTCCACCCCACGGCTTTGGCGGCACCGGGATCGTTCCTGATCTCGGAGGCAGTCCGCGGCGAGGGTGCAGTACTGCGTGATCAGCACGGTCACCGCTTCATGACCGATGTGGACCCGCGCGCAGAACTCGCACCGCGAGATGTCGTGGCCCGGGCGGTCTTCGCGGTTCGCACCGGCTATCCGGACGGCGCCGCCTACTTGGACTGCTCGACCATCCCCGTTCCGGACGGACTGACGCGAGCGGAATACTTGGCCCGGCGGTTCCCGACCATCGACGCGAGCCTCAAGGCTCACGGCATCGACTGGTCCACGGAACTCGTTCCCGTGAGCCCGGCCGCGCACTATCTCATGGGTGGCATTGTCACCGATGAGATAGGACGCACCACCGTGGCCGGTTTGTGGGCCGCCGGGGAGTGCTCGAGCACCGGCATGCACGGAGCCAACCGCTTGGCCTCCAACTCCCTGCTGGAAGCGGCCGTCTTCGGCCGGCGCATTGGTGAGCTGGTGGCCCAACCGGACCTAATCTCGCGGCCAGGGCTCGCGATGAGCAGTGCTGGTTGCGAGCCCCGCGAGCTTGAGCATTCATCGGGCAGCCTGACGGCCGTGATCGCTGGCTCCGACATCGCCGCCGAGCCCTTCTCCCGCGAAGCCCTACAACACACGTTGTGGCAAGGCGCCGGGGTCTTCCGAACTGCGGAGGGCCTCGAGCAGGCGATGGCGAGGCTGGAAGGCTGGCTGGCGGCGTCGTCGTCGGAAGCGGATGCGAGCGCCCCGGAACCCTGGCCAACGCCGAAAACCGAAATCTCCTGACCGTGGGGCACGCGCTGGTGACCGCCGCGCTCGCCCGCACCGAATCCCGCGGGGCCCATCAGCGTGCGGATTACCCCGCGACCGATTCCCAACAGGCCGTAAGCACCGGGTGGG
This sequence comes from Kocuria atrinae C3-8, assembly GCF_000286355.1. Classification (GTDB taxonomy): domain Bacteria; phylum Actinomycetota; class Actinomycetes; order Actinomycetales; family Micrococcaceae; genus Kocuria; species Kocuria atrinae_A. The sequence continues at coordinate 10,288 of NZ_AJXN01000013.1, forward strand.
TTGCCGCGCGATCCGTGGCCCCCGCCCACGAAAGGACAGTCCATGCTGACTCGCTCAGCCGTTGAAGCCGTGATCCGCTCGAGTCTTGCCGAGGATGCGCCGTGGGGTGACATCACCTCGGAACTCGTGATCCCCGCGGAGGCGACCGCCACGGCGACCATCACCTCGCGCGAAGAGGGCGTGTTCGCCGGAGAGGAGGTCATTCGCACGGGCTTCACCACCGTGGACCCGCGCCTGGAGGTCACACTCCACGTGCGCGATGGCGACAAAATCACACCGGGAACAGACATCGCAACCGTCACCGGCCCGGCACGGCCCCTGTTGACCGCGGAACGCACGGTGCTGAATCTGGCGCAGCGGATGTCCGGGATCGCCACGCTCACCGCCCGGTACGTGGCCGAGGTCGAGAAGGCCGTTGCGGAGGTGGAGAGCGCCAACAAATTGCCCGCCGGAACCATCACCCGCACCCGCGTGGCCGACACTCGCAAGACCACTCCGGGACTGCGAGCCCTCGAGAAGCACGCGGTGACCTGCGGTGGCGGCCACAATCACCGCTTCGGGCTCTCGGACGCCGTGATGCTCAAGGACAATCACTTGGCCGTGCTCACCGCCGGCGGCGCGACCATCACCCACGCGCTCCGCGAGCTGCGGCGAAAGATGCCTCACACGACGCACATGGAGGTCGAGGTGGATCGGCTGGATCAGATCGAGGACATCCTGGCCGGCGGTGTGGACACCATCATGCTCGACAACTTTGCTCTCGCGGACCTGGTCAGCGGCGTGGCCATGGTGGACGGTCGCGCATCGTGGAAGCCTCCGGGGGCATCACGTTGGAGACCATCGGCAAGGTCGCATCGACCGGTGTGGATGTTATTTCAGTCGGGGCCCTCACCCACTCGGTGCGGGCGTTGGACCTGGGCCTGGATATCGCCCTGGACTAGCCCTTACCCACGACCGTCAGCAACACCACGGAGTCCTCATGAGCATGCAGGGAATGTCGTTGCTGCGGGATCGCAGTGTAATCGGAGGAGTGCAGGGTGATGGACTCGTCACCGGCGATCAGCTCGACCTGGCCGATGATCACCTGGATCGTGGCCTCACCCGGATTCTCGTGTTCCTTGAGATCCTGGCCTTGAATCAGCGCGATCATGGTCTGCTGCAGCTTGTGCTCGCGACCGCCGTACAGATTGTGCGCGGCGCGACCGCTGGACGATTCGCGGGCCTGGTTCAGCATGGATTGGGCAGTGGAGGTCAGCGTGTTTTCTTCCATAGTCCATTTTGCAGCACCCCGCCCCCCGGAGTCACGGGCACGACACGTCAGCTAACACGAGAGGTCACGTCATGATCTACCTGGACCACGCAGCCACCACGGCCCCGCGTCGCGAAGTGATCGAGGCGATGTGGCCGTGGCTCACCCACGAATTCGGTAACGCGTCCAGCCACCACGAACGCGGTCAGCGCGCCGCTCGCGCCCTGGACGATGCCCGCGAGCGCATCGCCGCCGTCCTGGGAGCCAGCCCGAGCGAAATCATCTTCACGTCCGGCGGCACCGAGGCCGACAATCTGGCGGTCAAGGGCATCGCGCAGGCCCGCCGGGAGCGCCGACCGGAGTTGAATCGGGTCCTGGTGAGTTCCATCGAGCACGACGCCGTCCTGGAATCCGCCCGCGCACTCGCCCAGTACGAAGGCTTCACCGCGGTCGAGTTGCCCGTGGGTTCGGAGGGCTTCGTTTCCGCGGACACCTTCCGCGCTGCTTTGACTGACGACGACGCCGCTCGGACCGCATCCGGTGATACCTCTCGTTCCAGCTCGGTGGCCGTGGCGTCCGTGATGCTCGCGAACAACGAAGTGGGAACCGTGCAGAACATCCCCGAGTTCGCGCGAATTGCCGCGGAGTACGGGGTTCCTCTGCACACCGATGCCGTCCAGGGCGCGGCGGCCTTCCGTTGGACGTCAACGCACTGGGTGTCAGTGCGCTGAGCCTGTCGGGTCACAAGTTCGGCACCCCTCAGGGCATTGGACTGTTGTGGGTCAAACGCGGCACTCCCCTGCGCACGCTCATGAGCGGCGGCGGGCACGAACGCGGGCGTCGCTCGGGAACCTCCAACGTGGCCGGTGCCGTGGGGCTGGCCACCGCCCTCGAGCTGGCCGAACGGGAACGGGAGCAATACGCAGCCCGTGTCGCCGCTCTGCGCGACCGGCTGATCGACGGCATTCTTGAAACCGTGCCCGGCGCGCTCCTGACCGGCCCGGATCCGCGTGAAACAGTAAAGCTCCAGGAATCCGGCGTCGCGGCCGACGCAACCGCGGAAGTCACACACGTGACTGATCCGGACTCGGCAGACATCGCCGCAGGAGCCAGCGCGGCCAAGGCAACCGCGGCGTCGTCGGGCTTGAACGGAATCACGCGCCTACCGACCACCGCGCTCTTCTGCTTCCCCGGGGTGAACGGGGAGACCGTGCTCGTGGATCTGGAGAACCAGGAAGTGCTGGTCTCCTCCGGATCAGCGTGCGCGACCGGCTCCTCGGAACCGTCCCACGTGCTCACGGCCATGGGGTTCCCGCGGAGGTGGCCACCACCTCCGTGCGCTTCAGCCTGGGCAAAGAGACCACCGAGGCGGACATCGACCACACAATCCGCGCCACCGCGCAGATCATCGCGGAACTGCGCGGCTAACCCGCACGCTGATCAACGGTACGACCTGGATTCGTGCCGGATCCGGCACTACCGTCGATTAATCGGCACCGCCTCCAGCGCCACCGCGTGGCAGGTCAAGGCATGCCGAGCTCGGAGAACACCTACGGCTTGACCTCGTACGGTGGAGTCTCACCGCGGGCCATGGCCACAGCGTTCTCCGCAGCCTTGCGCGCCATGCCAGCGCGGGAACCTCCCTCGGCGGAACCGACGTGCGGCAGTAGGAACGCGTTGGGTAGATCGACCAGACCGTCGGCCATCTGGGGCTCGTTCTCGTACACGTCCAAGCCTGCGGCGAAGATCTCACCGTCCCGCAACGCCTGAACCAATGCATTTTCATCAACTACGGGACCGCGAGCGGTGTTCACCAGAACCGCGGTGGACTTCATCCGCCGCAGCACCTCTCGGTCGATGAGGTGCGTGGTTTCCTCCGTGAGCGGCACGTGGAGTGAGATGTAATCGCTCGTCTCGACCAACTCGTCCCACGGAACCTGGGTCACGCGACCGGCCAGATCGCCCAGTTCTTCATCGGACACCGGACGGTCGTGCGGCGGCCGCTGCGTGAAGATCACGTTCATACCGAAGCCCAGGGCTCGCTGCGCCATGGCCTTGCCAATCCGACCCATTCCGGCGATGCCCAGCGTGGCCCCGGTGATGTCCTGGCCGACCAACAGGTTGGGTCCGATGCCCGTGAACTGCCCATCTCGCAGGTAATCAGAGGCCTCGTGTGCACGGCGGGCCGCACCCAGCAGCAGGAGCATGGCGGTGTTGGCCGTGGCGTCGTTGAGGACATCCGGGGTGTTACCCACGGCGATCCCGTGCTCGGCGGCGGCCGGTACATCGATGTTGTTGTAACCCACCGCGTAGTTGGCGATTCCGCGGATCTTGGCCTGCGCCAACAGCTCGGCGTCGAACTTGTCGGAGACCTGCGGGAGCACCACGTCGTACTCGCCGCTCGTGACGGCCTCGCGCAGTTCGTCCGCGCTCATGCCGTTCTTGATCACGACGTCGCCCGCCTCCTTCAAGATGGACGGTCCCGGTTCCGGGATCTCACGGGTGACCAGAAAACGAGGTGTACTCACGAACTCTCCTCAGGTGTGCACATAACTCTGCGGTGGAAACGGCTCGGTGGGCCAAGCGACCCAGCCGCGAGCGGCGTCGCAATCGGTGCGATCGAAAGGTTCCTGCTCGGGGAACACGAAACCCCGCGCGGCAACGAACGCTGCCGGGCGGGGTTTCGATTCACCTCACGAAAGCGAGGTACAAGCTGGAAGTCTCAATCAGACGATGGACTTGCCGCCGGTACGAGCCTTCTCGAAGCGCTCTGCGACGTCTGCCCAGTTGACGATGTTCCAGAAAGCCTTGACGTAGTCAGCCTTGACGTTCTGGTAGTCCAGGTAGAAGGCGTGCTCCCACATGTCCAGCTGCAGCAGCGGGATGGTGGCAACGGGAACGCCGTTCTGCTGGTCGTACATCTGCTCGATGACCAGGTTGCGGCAATGGGCTCGTAGGCGAGGATGGCCCAGCCGGAGCCTGAATGGTGGTGGCAACCGCGGTGAACTGGTCACGGAAGTTGTCGAAGGAACCAAAGAAGTTGTCGATGGCTGCTGCGAGCTCGCCCTCGGGCTTGTCGCCACCCTCCGGGGAGAGGTTCTTCCAGAAGATGGAGTGGTTGATGTGGCCACCCAGGTTGAACTGGAGATCCTTGGAGAGCTTGGCTGCGGCAGCGGCGTCACCGTTGGCGCGAGCCTCTTCCATCTTTTCCAACGCGGTGTTGGCACCGGTGACGTAGGTGTTGTGGTGCTTGTCGTGGTGCAACTGCATGATCTGAGCCGAGATGTGGGGCTCGAGAGCAGCGTAGTCATACGGGAGATCGGGCAGCGTGTACTTTTCAGCCACTGTGAATCATCCTTCCTAGCGCTTGGCGTTGATATTTCCACCTAACGCCAGTGCCCTCGAAAGGGTCAAGAAGGTTCAGCCACTAGCGTAGGAAAGGTACTTTCCTCGTCATAAGTTGTCATGTGGATGTCTTATTCTCGTGTGCGTGCCTGATTTACCTGATTCACTCGAAGAACTCCGACCCACACCCGGCCCCATCATCGCGGCGCGCGAGGAACACGCCCAGGGGATCGTCGACCTGCGCAATCGCATTGCCAGATGGCTCCAGGGCCGCGGTATTGACCAGTGGCGCGAGGGCGAGTTCGACCCGAAGGACGTCGCCCAGGAAATCCGCCGCGGCGAATGGTCGGTCATCGAATCTCCCGAGGACCCCACCGAGGTGCTCGCCAGCGTCCAGGTGCTGTGGGAGGACCTGCGGATCTGGGGTAAGCAGGATGAGCCGCGGGCTACGTGCACGGGGTGGCGGTGGACCGTTCGCTGCGTGGCACCGGAACCGGCCCGGCGCTGATCCGGCACGCGGAGAACGTCACGCGAGACTCGGGCCGCTCCGTAGTGCGCCTGGACTGCGACGTGAACAGCCCCGCCTTGGCCGTGTTCTACCAGGGGCTGGGATATCAACCGCGAGGGACACAGGATTTCTACGTGGCGCACCAGGATTTCCACGTGACCGTGCTGCGCCACGAACTTCGCCTGGACTAGCGCGCCGGGCGGGGTCTTCTACTTGAGCGATTCGAGACGGGGCTCGTCCGGGGTGAGGTCCGACGCCGCTCGGTAACGTTGCGCGCCGGTCTCCAGCAGGTGCTTCAAATTCTTGTTGTCATCGCGTGACTGGTTCTGGAAACTGCGCTCCACCAGGCGCTTGATGAACTGCTTGTTCTTGGGCACGTACAACCGGTAATGGCAGGTCAGACGGGTGCTTCCGTGATCCTCGGCCCACTCGTACGTGGTGTCGATGAAGAACAATCCCTTGGTGGTGCGATACGCCAACGTCTGCCCGGGGATGTACTGCGAAACGATCTGGATGTAATCGAAGTTCAGTCCGTACTGGGTGGTCACAAAGGTGACCGTGGTCCCGGGCTTCATGATCGGATCGGACGTCTCCACGTTCTCGCGCATGCACGTGCGCCACTGCGGCAGTGCCGGCGCGTCCACCAGCATGCGCTCCACCACGTTGGCCGGAGCGTGAATGATCAGACGTTCCTCGAACTCGACAATGCTGGACTCAGCCAATCCAGTTTCCCCTCATATTCGTAGACCCCAGGAGCGCGCGTTTTTTGCCCTGTATCGCGCTGACTCTTCCCCTTCAGCTTAGAGGGTGAACCCTACCGACAACCATGGGTGTCAGGAAAGGTTGAGTTTCCCCTGGCCGCTACTCCTCCGCGGAGAAAACATGTCCCGCATGTTTCGAGCGGCGTTGCGCACGAACCGCCGCGCCACCATCTGGGTGGCAGGCTTCTTCCACCACAAGGACCCCGTCAGGCGGTACATGGCGTCTACGGTGACCAAGGTCCCCAACCCCTGTGTCTTCCAGGAGTACTCGATCGTGACCTCCACGAACCCCTTGGTGGTGCGCTGAACGTAGGACACGCCGGGGGTGCGCGAGGCCACGATCATCACGTAGTCGAAGGTCAACGGGCCCACGTGGACCGTGAACTCCATAGCGTCGCCGACGTCCAAGGGAACGTCGGGGGCCGCGGGGGCGACCAGTTCCAGCTCGTTCCAGGCGGCGATGGATCCGGGCGCCAGGAGCACACGTTCGAACTCATCAGCGGTGACAGGGACGAATTCCTGGACGCTGATCAGAAAACCGTGCGGTATATCCGCTTCGTGCATGGTTTATCCCTCAAGTAGATCCCCAGACGCAGCATCTCCCACATATCCAGCCAGCCCACCTGGTAGGTCCGTGCCTGCCACGTCAATGCCTATTATCTTGACTCACATTTCCGAGAAGTCCACTCCGTACGCGTGTGGACTCACTGTGCACAGGGGTGGAGAAAGTTATCCACAGGCGTGGACAAGGTTGTGAATAATTCGAAGACCTGTCCGATTGCACCCCGCGAAGAACATTCGTTCCGATGAGAATCCGCGTGGTTTCGGGGTTCTTGGTCGCCTCCAAGTCGAACATCCGTGCGTCACACCGGTGGAATCACAACCGTGTGAGTTTTCCACCGTGTGGACAACATCTGTGGATAACCCGTTCGGGCGCATGGAAAAGTACGGCAAAAGAAAATCCCGCCCTGAGACGCAGGACGGGGTTTTCTGGACATTGGGACCGCGAGTCAGGCCGTTTTTTCTGCACTTTCCCGCGAATGGACCGCATTCTTCTGAACTGGAATGACGCGGATCCACCAGAAACTATGCGCGTCCAACAAGATGCCACTGCGCAGGTCCAGGGTGCCGTTACCGTGCAATTCCACGCCGGTGGGCAGGAATCCGGACAGCGTTTCCCCGGTCACGAACTGTGACCAATCACTGAAGTTGGCCAGGCACAACACCACGCTGTGTTCGCCGGGGCGTTGATAGCCCAGCACGTGCGGGTTGTGGGTTTCGAAGGGGATCAGCCGGGTGCCGTCGAACTCCTCGGTCTGTTGTCGGACCGAGATCATTCGTTGGATGCCGCCGAAAATGCGCCCCTGCACGGAAAAAAGATCGTGGCGCCGTTCGTAATCGGACTGCGAGTATTCCGGTCGATGGACCCAGCGGGCATCAAGAGCATTGTCCGGGTTGTGGTCCCAGTCCGGGTCGTTGAGCTGACCGACCTCGTCCCCCAGGTAGATCAAGGGAACCCCGCCGGTGCTCATGGCCAGCGAGTAGGCCAACAGGATGCGGTCCGCCGCCGGGCCGGGCTCGGTCTCCAAACCCATGAGAGAAGCCGTCGTGCCGCAGATCCGGCAGTCCCCGGTGCGCGGGTTGTCCTGGAACGCCACACCGTGGGCAAAGCTGCCCTCGAACCGGCCGGTGTAGAAGCCGTTCAAGAAGCGGCGGTGATCGTGTCCGTTGATCCCCAGCCGAGCGGCGTCCTCGTCCGAGAACGTCCAGCCGATGTCATCGTGACTGCGCACGTAATTGACCCAGGCGGTGCCCTCAGGAGTAGCGTGCCGCTCGTTGAGCGCCAATTGCAGCAGGGCAACCTTGCGAGTCGCGCTGGCCTCCCACCCAAGAGCCATTTGCAGCGGGTTGTACGACAACGTGCACTGGTCGGTGTGGATATAGCGAACCACCTCGTCCGGGTGCACGATGGCCTCGGACTTGAACTCCGTGGCGGGGGCGGCCAGCTTGACCATCGCCTTGAACGCACGCAGCAAATCGTGCACCTGCGGCTGGGATTCGCACGTAGTTCCCAACTGCTTCCAGATGAACGCCACCGCATCCAGCCGCAACACCTGCGCACCCTGATTGGCCAGGAACAGCATTTCGGATGCCATGGCCCGGAACACCGCGGGATTGGAATAGTTCAGATCCCACTGGAAACGGTGGAACGTGGTCCACACCCAGCGGGGATCCTCTTCCGAACCACTGGCGGCGCGGCCGGCGGGGGTGGCATCCACACGGGTGAACACCCCCGGATGGTCATCAGGGAAGATCTCGCGCACGGTTTCCTCGAACTGGGCGGGCACGATGCGGTTCGGATAAATCCAGTAGAACTGCTCGTAGAACGGGTCTCCCGCCGCGGCGGCCTGGGCCCATTCATGTTCGTTGGAGGTGTGGTTGAAGACGAAGTCCAGCACCAGGGCAATACCCTCCGCGCGTAGTTCTTCCGCGAGTTGTGCCAGCTCGTTCATGGTGCCCAGCGCCGGATCCACACGCCGGTAGGAGGACACGGCATAGCCGCCGTCCGAATTGCCCTCGGGGCACTCGTACAACGGCATCAGGTGCAGGTAATTGAGGCCCAATTCCTTGAAGTACGGGATGCGCTCACGCAGTCCGGCAATGGAACCGGCGTAGCGGTCCACGTAGCAGACACCACCCACAGCTTCACGGGACAGGAACCACGACGGTTCGTCTTCGCGCTCCACATCGAGTTCCTTGAGGCCCTCCGGGCGCGCTGCATAGGAGTCCCACGCCGTGAGCACGCTGGCCGCGGCCAGATCCCAGAAATCCGTGCGCTCCCCATAGACGGCGCGCAGCCCGGTGACGAGCTGACCGGCGTACTTGCTGAGCCTGCGTAGGAAGACCTCGCGGTCCGCAGTACTGACACGGTCGTCCTGACTCAGGCGCCGCTTCATGGCACCGATGAGCTCGTCGCGGCTCGTGACGGTCGGGAGGATCATTTCCTGTTGATACATGGTGCGGTCTCCTCGGTCTCCTCACGCACTGCGCAATCCACTGTGTGAGGTGGTTCCGAGCTCGAGATCCCCCTTGACGCCGAGCCCTTTCGGACAGTGCCACCATCCGATGAATCGTGGCTTCCCCAGCATAGACACCTTCGTTAGTGCGCTAACAAGGTGACGCGTACGTGTCGCATTCCGTAACCCTACGTTTACTGCACAGGTTGTGCACAGAGTTATCCACAGGTGTGGACACTGCGGCGTGTCGAACGAGAATTGACCTGCTCAAACACTGTGTTTGAGCAGGTCAACCTCTGTTTCGCCCAATGCCCACGTACTGTGGACATCCCCTGTGGAAACTAGGACTGGTAGTCGTTGTCCGAGAGCCATTCGGCGGCGGCATCAGCCGGGTTCATTTGCTGTTCACCGCTCACCTTGCGGTTGAGATCGATCAGATCCTGGGTGGTCAGCTTGCTCGAGAACTCGTTGAGCGCGTCCTGGGCCTCCTGCGGGAGGCGGTCCGGAGCGGTCAGCGGCAGCACCTGCTGCGCGATGAAGTTGTTCTTGGGATCCTCCAGAACCACCAGGTTCTCCTCTTCGACGGCCGGGGTGGTCGTGAAGATGTTGGCCACCTGCACGTCACCGCTCGTGAGGGCCTGCACGGTCAGGGGGCCGGAGCTGTCATTGATGGGCTCGAAGGACTTGAAGGTGCAGTTGTACTTCTCTTCCAGGCCATCCACGCCGTAGGCGCGTTCCTGGAACTCGGGCGGGCCGGCCATGATGAACTCGCCGCACACGGGCGCCATGTCCTCGATGGACTTCAGGGAGTGCTCATCCGCGGTGGACTGGGTGACCACCAACGAGTCCTTGTTTTCGGCGTCGGAGGCTTCCAGCACGGACAGCCCCTCGGTTTCCAGCGCACCCGGAAGCGCTCCCATGATGTCCTCGGCGGAGGACTGAGTAGCATCCTCATCAACGAACAGCAGCAGGTTGCCGGAGTAATCCGGAACCACGTCCACGGAACCGTCCTTAATGGCGCCGGTGTAGGCCTCGCGAGCGCCGATGCCCGCGTTGGTCTCCACGGTGAACCCGGCGTCCTTCAGCACACCCGAGTACAGTTCCGCGATCACCTGGGATTCGGGGAAGTCCGCCGAACCCACGGTGATGGACTCCGAAGACCCGCCCGAAGCGGCGTCGTCACCCGAATCGTCGAGCGGATCGGAACCGCCGCCGCATGCGGTGAGCACGAGCGCCAGGGCGAAGAACCCGGCCAGCCACGCGCCCGCGCGCCGAATAAGTGAAAAGGTCATGAGCGTTCTCCTGCCAATCTGAGCCCCGGCGAGGTCACCAGGCGTTGAATCAGAGCCAATATTGCATCTGCGGCGAGCGCGAGCACCGCCACGAGCACCACGGAAGCCAGCATGCGTGAGTAGTCGCGCACGGCCAGCCCGTCGATCAAGTATCTCCCCAGGCCACCCAAGTTGATGTAGGCCACGATGGTCACGGTCGCGAGCACCTGCAGCGCCGCGTTGCGAATACCGCCCAGGATCACGGGCAGCGCCACGGGGATTTCCACGCGCGTCAGCGTCTGCCGCTCGGTCATGCCCATGGCGCGGGCACCGTCCACGAGCGCGGGATTCACCGAGGCGATCCCGGAGTACGTGCCGACAGGATGGGCGGGATGGCCAGCAGCACGAGGGCCAGGATGGGCGGCATGAGGCCGAGCCCCATGAGCAGGGTGAACAGGTCAGCAGACCCAGCGTGGTAGGGATCGCAGAGCGCCCGTAATCCCGACCACCACGCCGCTTCCGCGCCCGGTGTGACCCACCCACAGCCCCAGCGGCACGGCAATCACCAGGGCGATGGCCATGGTCAGGCCCGTGTAGCGAGGTGTTCGAGCATGCGCTGCGGGATGCCGGAGGCGCCGGTCCAATTGGTGGGGTCGGTGAGGAACTCGATGGCCTGGTCGATCAGGTTCATGCCTTGGCACCCCCTGATTCGACGCTGGCAATGGAGCGGGCGCGCTGGGAGTCTTCGTCCTGAGTCTCGGTCTCGTGGCCAGCAACAGAGCGCTTGCCTGTGCCGTCACCGCGCCGTCCCCGGCCTCCATTGCCGTTACTGACCTGCCCCGCCCGGCGCCACCGAGTGAGCACGTGACCAACCAAGCGCAGCAGCTGATCCAGCAGCACGGCCAGGATCACGGTGGCGATGATGCCCACCACGATCTCGGACATGATGGAGCGCCGCAGCCCGTCCGTGAACAACGTGCCCAGGGATTGGATGCCGATCACCGCGCCCACCGACACCATGGAAATATTCGACACCGTGGCCACACGCAGGCCCGCAATCATCACGGGCACCGCTAGCGGCAGTTCCACGCCGAAGAAGCGGCGCACGGGCTTGTAACCCATGGCCGTGGCGGCCTGCAGGATGTCCTTGTCCACGGCCTCGAACGCGTCCACGCACGAGCGCACCAAAATGGCGATCACATACAGGGTCAGCGCCACGATCACGTTGATCAGCGACGTCATCTGGGTGCCCAGGATCAGCGGCAACACCACGAACAGGGTGAGCGAGGGAATCGTGTAGAGCAGCGACGATCCGGTCACGAACAGTGGCCGCAGCCACTTGCTACCCGCGGCCAGCCGGGCCAGGGGCACCGAGATCAGCAGCCCCACGACCACGGGGATCACCGATTGCAGCAGGTGGGTTCCCGTGAGTTCGAAGACGGTCGACCAATTATTCGACAGCCAGTTCACGGCTGCTCCCGCCGGTCGAAGCGCTCGTTGCGTTGCTCCTCGATTGCCCGCATGATTTCGTCACCGCGCAGGATGCCGGCCACGGAGCCGTCCTCGTGAACGGCCACGGCCTGGCCGGAGGGCGAGGACAGCGCGGCGTCCAGGGCGGTACGCAGTGAATCGCCGGCGCGCCAAAGCGTGCCACCCACGCGCAGCTCTTCGCGCGGCGCCGGGGTCCCGGCACCGTCCAGGGGCAGCCATCCCAGCGGTGCGTTCCGTTCGTTGACCAGCAGGATCCAACCCTCCGACGACGCCGTTCCCGCACCGTCTCGCACGCCGGCGTGCGTGACGTGGTCGGCGGCGTCGTGAGAACCGCCCTGAGCGCCGTCGGCTCCCAGGGAGCGGACGCGCCGTGGCCGGAATCGACCCGCGAGCGCTGGCCGGTCTCCGCGTTGAGCACCGTGACGGGGTGGACGGCCACGGGTGCGCGGTCGAAGGTCAGGGAACGGAAGCCGCGATCACGACCGATGAAGTCCGCCACGAAGTCATCGGCGGGTGCGCGCAGCAGCTCCTCAGGAGTGGCGTACTGGGCCAGTTTGCCGCCGCGGGCAAAAACGGCCACGCGGTTTCCGAGAGTAATGGCCTCGTCGATGTCGTGGGTGACGAAAACAATGGTGCGGTGTAGCCGCTTCTGCAGGTCCAGGAGTTCGCGCTGCAGGTCCTGACGCACCACGGGGTCCACCGCGGAGAAGGGTTCGTCCATGAGCAGGATGGGCGGGTCTGCGGCGAGCGCTCGAGCCACGCCCACGCGCTGCTGCTGGCCGCCGGACAACTGCGCCGGATAGCGGGTGGCCAGGGACTCGTCCAGACCCACGGACCCGAGGAGTTCGCGAGCGTTGGCACGCGCCGTGGATTTGGAGACCCCGTTCAATCGGGGCACCGTGGCGATGTTGTCTTCCACCGTGCGATGGGGCATGAGCCCGGACTGCTGCATCACGTAGCCCATGGAACGGCGCAGCTGCGCGGCGGGGATGTCCGCCACGTTGCGACCATTGACCTCCACCGTGCCGGAGGAGGGTTCCACCATGCGATTGAGCATGCGGAGTGAGGTGGTTTTGCCGCAGCCGGAAGGACCGACGAACACGGTGAGTGAGCCGGTGGGGATCTCCAGATCCAGGTGATCCACTGCGGTGGTCCCGTTGGGGTACACCTTGCTCACGCCTGAATAGCGAATGGCCGTTTCGGTCATGCCCTTGAAGTCCCTTCCGTGACGTGCATTCATCCTATCCAGGGAGATCATCAGTGTGCTCCCTTATTTCGTGGTGTTGTCATGCGTTTGTTTTTTGAGAACCATTCTTATTAGAGTGGCGGCATGCGTTTCGTCATCGTCAGCTCCCTGGATGCCCTGGCACGCCTGGCTGCCGCGAAGTACCTGGCCCGCCGCTGGCCCTCGGCTGAATTCATCCGGTGGGACATCACTGCGGACGGCGCCTGATGCGCAAGCATCACCGCAACGGAAACCTCCGCTTCCTACACGCGTCGCCACTAGACGTCGCGCATGCCGGCCACCCGGACCAGGACGCCGCAGCTCGTCACGACCTTGCCCACCACGTGGCCCCACAAACCTCCGCGTCCGCAGATGATGAGCTCACCGTATTGCTGCTCCCCATGGGGTTCCCGTCAGAGGAAGCCGTGGCCGCACTGCGCCCCTCGGGACGAGCCCCCGAATCCCCGGAGGTCCACGTTCAGTCGGTGATTTTCGCCGTGGATCCCGAAACCGTGGAAGACACCCTGTGGGACGTGTCCCCCGCCGTGGAAGTCGACTCGCGTCCTGAACTTCCCACCGTCCATGCAACCCAGAAGGGCGAGCCCCACTTCATACCCGAACGGGAATACTGCCGAACCACCGGTGAGTTCCTGGCCGCGGAAGTTGCCTATAGCTCCAGCCTGCTCGCGGTCAACAACCTGGATGCCGCTCTGGCGCCGCATCATCCCGATCGCTGGGAACGCGGTATAGAACTCATCGGCGAGATCGCCCCGCACCTGACCATCGTGGATGCCACGGCCACGCCCCGCCGCAGCTCCTCCACGCACGCCGGGATGTTCGCGAGCTTCGACGAACACGCCGCGAAGCAGCGGCGTAGTCCGGGGAGCATTCCCGAGTACGACGGCGCCGCGGCATCGACCGTCGTGTTGCGCACCTCCCAGCCTGTGGACCCGCGATGTTCCATCGCGCCTGGGCACGATGGTCGCCGGCGCCTGCCGCGTGCGGGGAACGGTGCATTTCCACGCGGATCCGTCCCGCACCGTGGCCATCGAGGGGGTGGGGCCGCACGTGTGGTTCGAACCCAAGGAGCCGGAACCCATGACGCTCGACTACATCGCGTCCGTGTTGAACGCGAGCACTGCGGAGAACGCCCTGCCGGGCCGATCCGCGCAACACGTCTCGCTGTTACCCGATGGGCTGTGTGGCTGCGCGATTGCGGTCACCGGGTCGTTCCTGGACGGCGGGCAACTGCACGAACCACTTCAGGCCGCCACGGGTGGCCCACCGAACGAGCCGTCCCCGGCCAACCCCTTTCAAGACAACCCGCCACACACCACAAAGGAGACACCATGAAGGTCCGTAATTCGCTACGCGCGCTCAAGAAGATTCCCGGTTCCCAGATCGTGCGACGTCGCGGCCGCACCTACGTGATCAACAAGAAGAACCCGCGCATGAAGGCCCGCCAAGCTGAACCCAGACCGTGCCTCAGGCCTGCCGATGATCACTCCGGTGGTCATCGGCAGTCTCGTCTGCGGCGAGAAACTCGGCGGGAATCCGGTCGGCACCGGCCACGTCCGTGAGCAATTGGGGGTCGATGGGAACGCCGCGGCGCAGCACGCTGATACCGCCGCCGGGCTCATGGAGCACGCAGGCGATCTCCTCGTAGGAACGAACACCCGCGCGACGCAACGCCCCGTGCAATTCCCAGATGGTGATGTGTGAGCGTTTGAGCGTCTTCTCTTGGATCTCCGGGCCGATCATGAGCAACCGTGCCGGGCTGTTCATGAGTTTGTGCACGCGCATCGAGGAACGCAGCTGGCCGAACACGGCCTCCAGAATGAACAGGGTGGCCAGACCCAGGATGCCGCTGGTCAATGTGGGCGGGTGACCAAGGATCACACGGCCGGCCACCGATCCGAGCATGACCGTGACGACCACATCGAAGGTCGACATGGCCATGAGTACGCGCTGACCGAAGATGCGCACGAACAGCAGGAAAGCCACGTAGATCCCCACCGCGGACAGCACCACGGCGATTGCATGTGATCCCGTAATGCCCAGTTCCTCGAACAACTGGTCGGGAAGTGAGACGTTCATCGGCATGACGTTAGATTAGGCTCGCTCACTCGGTGGTGGAGAACTGTGTTTCATAGAGTTCCGCGTAACGACCGTCCGCTTCGAGCAGTTCTTGGTGCGTGCCGCGCTCCACGATCCGCCCGGCTTCGATCACCAGGATCTGGTCTGCCTGGCGAATGGTCGAGAGTCGGTGGGCAATCACGATGGCAGTACGGCCGATCATGGCCTCGCTCAGGGCAGCCTGCACGTGCGCCTCGTTGGTGGAATCCAGTGCGGAAGTGGCCTCGTCCAGGATGACCACGCGTGGCTGGGCAAGCAGCAACCGAGCAATGGTCAGGCGCTGACGCTCACCACCGGACAACCGGTAACCGCGCTCTCCCACCACGGTGTCCAGGCCGTCCGGGAGGGATTCGATCACGTGCTTCATACGAGCGCGATCCAGGGCGTGCCAGAGGTCCTCATCGGTGGATTCCGGCCGAGCCAGGGCCAGGTTCGCGCGGATCGTGTCGTGGAACAGGTGGCCGTCCTGCATGACCATGCCCACGGTGTCCCGCAGGGATTCGAACGTGGTCTCGCGGACATCTTGGCCACCCAAGCGGACGGCGCCGGTATCGACGTCGTACAGGCGGGCCACGAGCTGGGCGATCGTGGATTTACCGGCCCCTGAGGACCCCACCAGGCCACGGTGTGACCGGGCTGGGCGTTGAAGGAGATCCCGTGGAGCACCTCTTCGCCACCCCGCGAATCCAGAACCGCCACATCCTCCAGGGATGCCAACGAAACCTGCTCGGCCGAGGGGTAGGCGAACTGGACGTCGTCGAACTCCACGGATGCCGGCCCAGCGTCAATAGCTCGGGCATCGGGTGCTTCGCGAATGAGGGGCTTGATGTCGAGCACCTCGAACACGCGCTCGAAGCTCACCACGGCGCTCATGATGTCCATGTGGGCGTTGGCCAACATGGTCAACGGGGTATATAGCCTGGTCAAAAGCATTCCGAGGGTGACGACGGCGCCGGCGTCCAAATGCCCCAGGATCGCCTGGGCACCACCCACGCCGTAGACCAGCGCGAGCGCCAAGGCGGAGACCAGGGTCAGCGCGGTGACAAAGGTCGTCTGCAGCATGGTGGTGCGAATGCCGATATTGCGCACGCTTGCGGCGCGCTCGGCAAACTGTTGGGACTCACTCGATGGGTCGCCGTAGAGCTTGACCAGGGTGGCCCCGCCGGCACCGAAGCGCTCCGTCATGCGGATGGACATCTGCGCGTTGTACTGGGCGGACTGCCGCTGCAGCCCGGCCAGGCGTCCACCCATGGCGCGGGCGGGAATCAAGAAAATGGGGAGCAGCAGCAAGGACAACCCGGTGACCTGCCACGAGATCGTCACCATCACGCCCACGGTGAGCGCCAGCGACACCACGTTGGAGACCACCCCGGACAGCGTTCCCGCGAAGGCCCGCTGCGCACCGATCACGTCAGTGTTGAGTCGCGAGACCAACGCGCCCGTGCGGGTGCGAGTGAAGAACGCCAACGGCATGGTTTGCACGTGGTTGTAGACCGTGGTGCGCAGGTCGTAGATCAAACCTTCACCCACGCGGGAGGACAACAGTCGGTTGAGCACGGACAGTCCGGCATCCAACAGGGCCACGATCGCGATCCCCACGGCCAACCACACCACAGCGGAGATGTCCTGACCGCCGGTAATGGCGTTGACCACGCGGCCTGCGAGAACCGGTGTCACCACGCCCAGGACGGCCAGCGCCACGGACACCACAATGAACAGCGCGATGGTTTTACGGTGCGGGCGCGCGAAAGTCAGGATGCGCTTGATGGTGGCGCCACTGATCTTGCGCCCCTTGTACTCCTGGCCCTTAACGGTGCCCATCATGACCCGGTGCGGACTGTTGTTCATACTCACCCCGCCACTCTAGACCTGGCGGTCAGGGGCGGAGAGAAGCTTTACTCACGACGATCGATCAAGCCATTGACCGAGCAGGAGACCCGGATCAGCGGAGAGAACGATTGCTGATTCATCCACCCGTCACGCGATCGAGCGCAAACCCTTTGCCACGTCTTCAGCCGGTCCGCGGTTGAGGGAGCGGCCGATCTCAACGAGCTGCCCCACCTGCTCGGGACTCAGCCGGTCGAAAACGATCTCTCGCACATGACGAACGTGAGCCGGTGCGGCCTGCTGGATGCGCTCGATCCCTGCGTCGGTGATTTCGGCGATGACCACGCGGCGGTCATCGAGGCGGCCTTCGCGGGTGACCAGCCCGGCCTTCTCCATACGCGCGACGATGCGCGAGAGCCGCGACTGGGACGTGTTCGTAGCGGCCGCGAGTTCGGACATGCGGTGCCGGTGGTCGGAGGCTTCGGAGAGCATCGCCAGAACCAGGTATTCCGCCAGAGACATGTCTTCTTCGCTGCGCAGCTGTGTTTCCACGGCGCCGGGCAGGCGGAACATGATCGACACGAGCGCCAGCCACGCTTCGCGCTCGTCCTCGGACAACCATTCTGTATCGCTCATGCACTCAATTCTAGGTGGAATATATTGACGCAGCAAATATTGTTCCCTAGAGTTGCTTGCTAAAGAAACTATTTTGGAAGGAAGTAACCGTCATGAGCATGACCGTTCTCGACCGCCATGAGATGTCATCGGTCCCCCGCTCAGCCGCGCAGCCGCGCTGGCAAGACGGTGACGCACCCCTGCCCTCCATTTACTTGAGCCACGGCTACCCGGGCCTGCTCGACGATGAGCTCTGGCTCTCCGAACTCTTCGAGTGGGCGATGAGTATGCCCAAGCCGCGCGGCGTGGTTGTGGTGTCCGCGCACTGGGAGAATGCCCCCACGTCCATCACCTCGCCCACCGCCAACACCCCGTTGGTCTACGACTTCGGCGGGTTCGAGCAGCGCTTCTACGAGCTCACCTATCCCACCCCGGACGCCTCAACACTGGTGCCCGGATCGCCGCGATGATGCCGGACTCCGAGTCCCTGCACGTGGATCACAACCGCGGCCTGGACCACGGCGCCTGGGTTCCGCTGCGCGCCATGTACCCGCTCGCGGACGTTCCCGCGCTGCAGGTGTCCATGCCCACGCACTCCCCCGAACGCCTGATAGAACTGGGCCGTCACCTGCGCCAGTTGCGCCACGAAGGCTACCTGGTGGTCGGTTCCGGCTTCATGACGCACGGCATGCCGTCTCGTCAGTTGCTGTTGGGGACCACGGCCCAGCCCGAGTCCTGGTCCGTGGATTTCGATTCCTGGGCCGCTCAGCTGCTCGACGACGGTGACGTGGCCGGCCTGTCCCGATTCCGCACCGACGCCCCCGGCATGCCCTACGCCCACCCCACCGTGGAGCACTTCACGCCGCTGTTCATCACGCTGGGCGCTGCAGACGATCCCGAGGGCCCGGTGAAGACCACGGTCGAGGGCTACAAGATCGGTCTGTCCAAGCGTTCGTTCCAGCTCGCATAACTTTTCAAGGATCGACGACGCCGCTCGCTCGCCCTATGCGGGCAGCGTGCGGTTGCGTCCGGCGAGCGCCACGAACACACCCTGCGCGATGATCACACCGAGAATCGTGAGCAGCGGGACGGTCCAGGTTCCCGTGGCGTCCCGCAGCACACCGATCATGACCGGACCCAACGCAGCGAACAGATAACCCACGCTCTGCGCCATCGAGGACAGCCCGGCCGCCTGGTGATAATCCACGGTGCGCAACCCGAACAGCGCCATGGCCAGCACGATCGCGCCGCCGGTGCAGAATCCGATGAACAGCGCCCACAGCAGTGAGAGCCCGGGCATTGTCAGCAGACCGATCACACCGATCACAGCCGAACTGGTGAACAGAATGCCCAGCCCCGACTGGCTCCGTGTCCTGGGGATCATGGACGCGGTGAAGAGGGTGCCCACCAGACCGCACGCCTGGAACGCGAAGTGTACCAACCCGCCTCCACCGCGCTCGCACCGTTGAATACCTGCACCGCGGGCAGCCAGGTCACCATCGTGTAGTAGACGGTGGACTGCAGTCCCATATACGCGGTGACCTGCCAAGCCAGCGCGGATCCCAAGGGGAGTTTGGCGTGGCGGCGAGCGGGCGGCGTCGTCTGTAATGCACCGTGTTCGTCACGCAGCTCGGAACGACCGGGAAGAGTTTTGGTGGGTGTGCGGCGACCCACGATCCAGGGCAGAAAAATAGCCAAGCCGATGATCGCCGTGCCGGCCCAGATCCCCAGAGCGAAACGCCAACCGGACGGGGCCACCTGCGCAATGGGGACCACTACACCGGAGGCGAGTGCGGCGGTGAGCGCAGTGACCGACTGGTACACGCCGGTCATGGGTCCGATCTTGTGCGGCCAATCGCGTTTGATCAGCGCGGGGATCAGCACGTTCATCACGGCAATCGCTGCGCCCAGCAGCACGGTGCCGAGCCAGATGAAGCCGGGCCCCGGCGTCGAACGAATCACGATGCCCAGCGCGAGAACGGCGAGCGCCAGGCCCAGGACGCGTTCCAAACCGAGACTCTCGGCCAGCCGCGGCGCGAACGGCGAGATCACGGCGAACGCAATCAACGGCAGGCTCACGAGCAGCGACGCCTCGAACCCGGTCAACCCGCCCTGTTGCTCGATGTCCGGGAGCACGGGACCCACCGCGGTGATGCCGGCGCGGAGGTTGGCGCCCAGCAACAACACCCCCACCAGCAGCAAACCGGGGCGGTGGCCGCGATTGACCGGGGGTTGAGCGGGACGCTCGGGCATGGACGGACCACCTCTCTAGGACGTCATGCCACCATAATGGGAACCATGGATTCCATGGACACCTGGCCCACCCCCGTTACCGTTGATGACCGGGGGTTCGATCTTAAAGCCATGCAGGAGCTGCGGCGTAACCCGTCCGCGACCTCGGGCAATACTGGTTCTTCGCCCGCGAGTAACGCATCACCCGCCGACGGCGCTTCCGATCCGGGCGCCACAGCGTTCGGTACCAGCGCGGCGAGTCCCGCCTCGCCTGCCGCACCGGCCAAGGTGGCACCCGCGAGAAGCTCGCGAACTCCATGATCCTGGTGATCCCCGTGGTGTCCGCGCTGGCCATTGTCCTGTGCTGGATGCGCTATGCGGACACCAACAACGGCCTGTGGTTGGGCGCAATTGCCGTGATCCTGGTGCTGGCCGCGCTCACGTGGATCTCCAGCGTGAAGAAGGCCTTCGCCCGCGCGCAGGGTCATCTCGCTACTCGACTGCCGGGTGTCATCGGTTACGGCGTGGGTATCATCCGCGAGGTGGACGTGGACTCCCCCTTCGACGAGAACGGTGTCTCGGAGACAGTCACCGCTCACCTGGTGCTTTCCGTGAACCCGGTGCAGGGCCCCAAGTTCCAGGCCCCGATCGACGCCGTGTACAACACGTCCGATTCCGAAAAGCTCACTGTGGGCGCGCACGGGCCGGTGCGCTACTTACGCTCCGATCCCGAGAACACCGTGAGCATCGAAACCCGCCTGGATGATGCCCGGATCCGCCAGATCTATCAGGCGCGGCGATGAACTGATCGTCCGGCGAGCAGGACCCGGACATGCGAACGGCCTCTTACCGAAAGGTGAGAGGCCGTTGTCGTGGCGACGCAGCGGCGTCGTCGAGAAAGCTATTTGACCGGGTGGGTGTCCTTGGTGCCTTCGGCGGAGGGGCGGGTGCCCAGCTTGCCGGCCAGGTTGGCGCCGGCGCGGAACGCGGAGGAGCCCATGCGCTTGGCGGGCTTTTCATCCTTGATGGGCGCGGTGGACTTCGCCTTGGAGGTCGAAGGTGCGGCAGGAACGGTCTCCTGCTGCTCAGTGTCCACGTCCGGGTCGATGACCACGCGGGTGCCGTCTTCCACCGAGCGGCGCTTATATTCGCGAGGGGCGCGGGGTGCGTCATTGACCGCGGTTACCGAAACGGCCATGACGTTGAGCACGATGCCCAGGATCACGAAGATCCACGCCGACACGGGCATGGAGCCGAGCTCGAACAGCAGACCGATCACCACCAGGGCGATCGAGGTGATGTACGCGGGGGTCTTGACACGGTGGAAGTTGAACTTCATACCTCTATTTCACCACGACTGACTGACATGCACCTGACGGCCGTGACTTCACTCATAACTTAACCGCTTGTCAGGGCGGCAGGCGGAGGAGTTCACTAAAAACAGTTTCCCAACGAAAGGATTTCCATGCCTCGCAATGCAACCCTGACCCTGAACGACGGCAACACGATTCCGCAGTTCGGCTACGGCGTCTGGCAGGTCGAACCGGACGTCGCCGAGGAAGTGGTGACCAAGGCTCTCGAGACCGGCTACCGCCACATCGATACCGCCAAGATCTACGGCAACGAAGAAGGCGTGGGCCGTGCGATCGCCAAGAGTGGCATCCCCCGTGAGGAACTGTTCATCACCACCAAGCTGTGGAACGACGACCAGGGCTACGATTCCGCGCTGAAGGCCATCGACGGTTCGCTGGAACGCTTGGGCCTGGACTACGTGGACCTGTACCTCATCCACTGGTCGCAGCCGAAGAAGGGTAAGTACCTGGAGACCTGGAAGGCCTTTCAAGAGATCAAGAAGTCGGGTAAGGCCCGTTCCATCGGTATCTCGAACTTCGGCGAGGAAGCTTCCAGGAGATCATCGACACCGGTGACATCCCCGCCGCACACCAGATCGAGCTGCACCCCTACTTCAACCAGAAGGCCATGCGCGATCTGGATGCTCAGCACAAGATTGTGACCGAAGCCTGGTCACCGCTGGGTCAGGGCAAGGCCGATCTGCAGGACGAGACCATCGCCCAGATCGCCAAGGCGCACGACGCCACCCCGGCGCAGGTCATCATCGCCTGGCACCTGGCCATCGGCAACGTGGTGTTCCCCAAGTCCGTGACTCCCGAACGCATCGAGGAGAACTGGGCCGCACAGGACCTGACGCTCAGCTCCGAAGAGATCGCCCTGATCGACGGCCTCACGCGCGAGGACGGCCGTATCGGCTCCGCCCCGGAGGACTTCAACGACTGATCATCACCCACGGAAATTAGAATGAGACGGGGGTGAAGATATTGATACCTTCACCCCCGCTCTTCGTCTTTATTAGAATTCGCCTCCAACGATATGCGCATTCGCGGCATCTATCTTGGCGTTTGCGGCGTCTGTTTCAGCACTGGTCTCGTGGTAATTTCCACTCTTGTCACAATGCTGGAACACGTAATCTGGATCAAGGCCGCATGAACATGGGTTACCAATAGTATTGATAAGCGAACAACCAATGCTTGCAGCTGCTGACCCGTCCTTGATATTTGGCGGCAGTTTACCAGCCGCACTAGCTGGTGCCACCGTCAACGTAATTGCTGCACCTGCAGCAGCGGTGGCCGTCACGAGCCTCGTCATTGTCTTCTTCAACATTTCGAGTTCCTCCTGTGTGTCGAAACTTATAGTCGTGAGACTGGTCAGATTTTGTTAGAAATCTTAATTTCAAGTTGCCTGATCCTTTTGACGTATCTAAGTTTAGCAACCCACAAGGTCACTCAAAATAGCCATTTGGCCATTAATTTGGCCGATACATCGATGGTTCTTGAGAGGTCTCTCAGAGTCTCCCTGGTCCTCTTGACAGCGAATCCTCTTTTTTTACTACTTTCATCCGGTCGTTTCGGTTCAGACTTACTTTTCCTGCTGTCCAAGCCCATCACGCGCCTCATGCGCGGCGTACGGTAATTCCTTCGCCGACGACGCCGCTCCGGCCGTTTCGAACGCCCCGCGCCTCTTTGTGAGGTGCGGGGCGCTCTGTACCTCGTGTTGCCCTATGAAGTGTGACCTGAATCGCCTACATTGACTTCACGTAACATTCACGCTCGGCACCGCCTCGCAGCCCCCGGACTCACCGACGGTTGTGGACAGCGCCCCCTTGCATCAAGAGGTCACTATGAGCAACGAACCATCCCGCGGCCAAGGCGCCACTGCGCCGTCGGCGGGTATCAAAGGCAATGATCCGAAAACCGGTGAGTCCCACGAGCTGAAGCGGGTCATGGGACCCGGTCTGCTGCTGTTGTTCATTGTGGGCGACATCTTGGGCACCGGTGTCTACGCACTGACCGGCAACATTGCCGGCGAAATCGGCGGTGCCGCCTGGGCACCCATCCTGATCGCGTTCGCGGTGGCCACCATCACCGCGTTCTCCTACCTGGAGCTGGTGACCAAGTACCGGGTGCTTCCGGCGCAGCTCTCTATACGCACAAGGCCTTCGGCATTCACTTCATCACCTTCCTGGTGACGTTCGCCGTGCTGTGCTCCGGCTTGACCTCTGCCGCGACGGCGTCATCGGCCGTGGCCTCGAACTTTGCCAAGGGTTTCCACCTGGATTTGAGCCCGTTCGGCGTCACCGTGGTGGCCATGGTGTTCCTGGGCATCCTGGCGCTCATCAATCTGCGCGGTGTCTCCGAGTCCGTGAAACTCAACGTGGTGCTCACGTGCATCGAGCTCACGGGCCTGCTGATCGTGATCCTGGTGGGCTTCTGGGCCGCATCTCAGGGCAACGCTGACTTCAGCCAGACCGTGGTCTTCGAAACCTCCGAGGACAAGGGCATCTTCATGGCCCTGACCGCGGTGACATCCCTGGCGTTCTTCTCGTTCGTGGGCTTCGAGGACTCGGTCAACATGGTCGAGGAGACCAAGGACCCCACCAAGAACTTCCCGCGCGTCATGCTGCTGGGCCTGAGCATCACCCTGGTGGTCTACGTTCTGGTCTCGATCTTCACCGTGGCCATCGTGCCCATCGGACAATTGGGCGAATCCACCACCCCGCTGCTGGACGTGGTCCGTATCGGCGCGCCTGGAATCCCGATCGATTCGATTTACCCGTTCCTGACCATCATCGCCGTGGCCAACACCGCGCTGATCAACATGCTCATGGCATCCCGTTTGCTGTACGGCATGGCGCGTCAGGGTGTGATTCCCGGGATCCTCGGCAAGGTGCTCCCCGAGCGCCGGACACCGTGGACCTCCATCATCTTCACCACCGTGCTGGGCATGGGACTCATCCTGATCGTCAACAACTTCATGGGTAAGGGAACGGCGTCCGCACTGGGCGGTACCACCGCGTTGCTCCTCTTGGCAGTGTTCACCGTGGTCAACATCGCTGCGATCATTCTTCGCCGTGACAAGTCCCAGGAGGATCACGCGTACTTCCACGCACCCAAGGTGCTCCCTTACCTGGGCACCATTACGTGCGCCTACCTGCTGGGCCCGTGGGCACAGGATCCCATCGAGTACCAGATCGCGGTGATCCTCATTGGCCTGGGTGTGGCACTCTGGCTGCTGAACTTCCTCTACGACCGACTGTTCACCGGCCGCCGCACCCGCTTCCACCACCCGGAAGATCTGGCACACCTGGAAGACACCGACCGCTAAACGCATCCGTTCCACACGCACCAGGGAGACACCCATGAGCATTGTTGTCGGCTACCTGCCCACCCCCGCCGGACGCGCCGCCCTCAGGGCCAGCATTGACGAAGCGAAACTGCGCTCCAGCAAGCTGGTGATCGTTCAGGCACCCGCGCCCAAGCAGCGCTTCGGACGCTCCGCCGAGCACGAGTCACCGGCCGCATCCGCCGAGGATCAGGAGCTGTTGGCCGAAAGCGGTATCGAACATGAGTTGGTGTCCGTCCACCCGGACAGCGACCCCGCGGACGCCATTTTGGACGCGTGCGAACGGGTAACTGCCGAACTGCTGGTCATCGGTACGCGCAAGCGCACGCCGGTGGGCAAGCTCATCATGGCGCCCACCACCCAGCGCATCCTGCTGGAGGCCACGTGCCCGGTGCTGTGCGTCAAGGCCGGGTACACCGTGGACGACTGACTCGCCCAGCAGCTACCGAAGTTCTTAGGCCGCTCGGTCTTCTTCCGCCCCGTCGCGGTCGAAGGCCGGGCGGCTTTGCTGTGCGGTCACGGGCGCTTCCCACGACGACGCCGCGGTCGCGCCAGTCGCGCCTCGTTCGTCAGCCGCGGTGGTGGTCGCACGCGCGGTTCGCGGCCCGGGAACCGTGACATTCTTCTGTGTCCAGCCGAATCCATAGGCCAGTGCGGGCACCAACGCGTTCGCTACTGCACAGCCGATCATCACACCGGCCCAGGCCACTGGAAGGGAAACCAGCACGTCAAGCGGAAAATGCGCGGTTGCGTATATACGGCTTAATCCGACAAGCGCCACAAACGCCAGACCGAACAACAGAATTCGGTTGCGTTTGGAAGAGCGGAAATTCACGAGTGTCAAAGCCAACACGATCGCGAGTGCGCCACCAGTGTGTCCCGATGGGAAGGAGGTGGCGCCGTCGAGCGCCAGAAGTTGATCACCGGTCATCAAAGACGGGCGTGGGCGCTCTGCAGCGACCTTGACCAGACCGATCGCGGCCCAGCCCATGAGGGACGTTATGAGGAACGCGGTGGCATCCAGGGTCGTCGCCGGAAGACGGCTAGCCACCCGGTGATCATGGCAATGATCAACACGATGCCCGCGTTGGAGAGCACCACCTGGATCGCCATGGCAAGGGCGTCAAAGGCTGCGTTGCGGTATTGGACAAGCCCCTCGAGCAACGCGGTCTCCCCGTGCGTGATTTCCGGTGAGACCACCAGCAATCGACCGACGGTCGCAACCAGCAACACCGTGACCAGAGGAACGGCCACTCGGTGTCGCAGTTGCGGCAAGCGCCACGGGGACCCGCCCGGCGAGGGGGAAGTTTTCTGCGCCGGATAGGTCATGAATCCATGGTGTCACTCATCACCGAGTGATTCCTGAACTTGCCGCTGCATGGCACCGAGCCTGGAGTTTTCACGTGAAACGAAAATGCCGAATAAAACCTATTACGTTTGTATTCTATATTTCGCATGTTGGGATTTTGTCGATTATGACGTGACGTGGAATCGACTCATCTACTCTGCCGTTATAACTCTGAACTGATCCGATCCACCTCGATTCCAGGAGACACCGTGCCCGCAAACCCTGAGTACCCCCAGGTCTCGCAAGACCAAGCACTCAAGCACATCGACAACAACGGCGTGGCCATCTACTGGCGCCCCGGGTGCCCCTTCTGCGAGCGCCTCGAGTACGGCTTGGGCGAGGACGGCCTGAAGGCCACGTGGACCAACATCTGGGAGGACCCGGCGGCCAAGGAGTACGTGGCTTCACTGAATGACGGCAATTCCACGGTCCCCACCGTGGTCACCAAGGACACCCACTTCATTGCCGCGGATTCGGACGCTCCTGACCAGGTTCGTCAACTGCTGGCCAACGCGACCCCCGCGGCCGCAGACTGATTGAGTCAGTACCGCTAATCACAGGAAGCAGGATGACTCATGGCTGATCACTACCACTCCCCGGAAGATCTCAAGCTCCTTGGCGAGTTGAAGAAGCTCGCACCCGAGGAGTTCTCCAAGTTCGCGGCCTTCGACGCAGCCCTTGGCCACGAAGGTGGTCACATCGACCCGTTGAACCGTGAGCTCATCGCCATTGGTGTCGCCCTGACCACCCAGTGCGCCTATTGCTTGGAAGTGCACACCAAGAAGGCCAAGGCCGCCGGTGCCACCCGCGAGCAGATCGTGGAGGCCGGCATGGTGGCCGCGGGTCTGCGCGCCGGTGCCGCCGTGACTCACACGGCCATGGCTCTGCGCCTCTTCGACGAGGCCTGAGTAGCCCCCACCATCAGAGTGAAGCCGCGCCGCA
>NZ_AJXN01000014.1 GCF_000286355.1 Kocuria atrinae C3-8
GGTTCTAAGGGTGGTTGCAACACTTCCTGATTGATGTGGAGAGTGTTGTGAAGCTGTACTGGGATAAGTTGCCGTTCTATGTGAAGTTTCCCCTAGTCGCGCGTGATGTATGGGATGCTCGCGAGATGGGTTTAATAGCCGATGAGATCGCCCCACTGGTGGGATTGAAACCGCGTACTGTCCACCATTACATCGCTGAGATGGGAGGGATCCGACCGCAGGCGTGGAAGAACCCAACCCGGGTGCTTAGCTATCAAGAGCGGTGGCGGATCAAGGAACTGCTCACCGATGGTCATTCGATGCGCTCTATCGCTGCCCAGTTGGGGCGGGCTCCGTCCACGATCAGTCGTGAACTCAAACGAGGTGGCTACCGCACCACGCCCCGCCAGTACCGCCCGAACCTAGCCCAACAGATAACGTTTCTCGCCCGGCGCCGACCGAAACCGTTCAAGATCCTGACCAACCCCATGCTGTTGTCCGTAGTACAGGGGTGGTTGGACGAGAAGTATTCTCCAGAACAGATCGTGGGACGATTACAGCGTTTATTTCCCGACGAGGTAGGGATGCGCGTGAGCCATGAAACGATCTACCGAACGATCTACCTCCAAGCCCGCGGCGGCTCAAACGAGATCTCAGGGCCCTGACACGTACCGGGCGGACCTATCGTCGACCCCAGCGCAAACCGGAATCACGGCGGGGTCGAATGAAAGAAATGGTTTCGATCTGGGACCGACCCGCGGAAGCCTGGAGCGGAAGGTCCCAGGGCATTGGGAAGGTGACCTAATCGTCGGTAAGAACGGTACATCGGCCATCGGCACGGTAGTGGAGCGGTTTTCCAACTACGTGTTCCTGGTCAAACTCGCCCCCACCCTGGACCGGCCCACCTCCCTGGCCAGGCTGATGCCCAAGCTGGCCCAGCTACCCGAAACATTGCAACGATCCTTGACCTGGGATCAGGGCAAGGAAATGGCCAAGCACCGACAGATCACCATCGATTCCGGGGTGCAGATCTACTTCGCCGACCCGCATTCACCCTGCAACGAGCCACCAACGAGAACACGAACGGGCTGCTACGCCAGTATTTCCCGAAAGGCACTGACCTCTCGGTCTACTCGCAACTAGATCTCGACCTCGTAGCCGATGAACTCAACCGCAGACCGCGTAAACGCTTGCAGTTCGCCACCCCATACGAAACCCTCGAAGAGTACCTGTTGCAATGACCCATTGA
>NZ_AJXN01000015.1 GCF_000286355.1 Kocuria atrinae C3-8
GCTCATCTGTGAAGGGCCAGATAACCTGACCGCCACCTCTGCAACCCTTTGGGTCGCCAACCTCCTGATTTTGGTTTCGCACTCTCGGAGGTTGGGCCATCCGCACTGGATGCCGAGTTGTCACCAACTCGGAATGCCGCCGACTGGGGTTACCCAGGTCGGGGCTTCTCGCTTCTTCGGTCGCCAGCCGTGAGGTCCTCCACGGTCTTACGGAACCTCGACGAGCGTTTTATGACTCCCGCCTGCCGAGGGCGTCATCAATCAGAGAAAGCGTCGGCATGCCGACCACCTCCTTCAACTGTGCGACGCCGATTGCGCGCCGCACTCCAACAGTACTTCGGCGTCAGTCAGGTCGGCGACACGAGCGTCAGCGGTCGGTGAGGAACGCGATGAGAGCGTCGGAGGCTTGATAGCGCGCGGGCGGCCGGTTCCCGATGGTGGGCAGCCAGTCGAGCGTGCGGCGTTTGAGTTCCAGATCGGCGTGGAGGTAGACCTGCGTCGTCTGGATCGTGGCGTGACCGAGCCAGAGCGCGATGCTCGCGGTGTCGATCCCGGCGTGTAGGAGCATCATCGCGCAGGTGTGGCGCAGCGTATGCGGGGGGTCCACACGCTGACGCACTCGATCCTTCGACATGAGATCCTCCTCGACCTGATGCCAAGCGATCACCGTGATCGCTCGGTCAGATCAAGCGAACCCCGTCAACCTGCGCTCATCGTTATGCTGACTGGCTTCGTGCTCCACCCGCCGCCGCCAGTGCACCGAAGCGACGGTCATCATAACCATCGGCTCGGCATAACGGCGCCGAGTGTCCGAAGAGGTCAAGCTGGCTCGACTCCCAGACCCCATGGGTCGGATTCCAAGTCGCGAAGAGTTGCGGTCGCACCGATTGCATCAACGAAGGCTGCGAGGCCGGCCTGCTTGCCGACCGTAGAGACGTCCTGGCAGGGGAACCCGCCGCAGAGAATGTCTACCGGTGGAACCTGACTCCAGTCGATGGTGCCGATATCACCCAAGTTCGGCGCGTCGGGCCAGTGGTGGGAGAAGACGCGGACGACGTGCTCGTTGAGTTCGGTGTACCAGATGGTCTCTGCGTCGAAGTGGTGATCGACGGCGAGGTCGAGACCGCCGTAGCCGCTGAACAGCGAGTCGACCCTGAGCGGGCGGGTACCAGAAGAAGGAATGTCGTGCATGAGGACTCCGGCAGGTCGGTGAACCCGATCCCAGACCCCTCGCGGAGTCCTTCGCCGGACAGATCACCTGCCAGGTGCACGACCACCGACACCAGCAGCACTCAACCCGGACGGCCCTCCCGGGATCGCAGCAGATCAGACGACCGCCCACGCACAGACCGCGCCCGAATCAGTGCCCGTCTCCGACCGCCTCATGAGCCGCCACACGTCTTTCAACAGAGGCCGTGGACGCGCCGCGCCGAGCTGTAGCCGGGCCGTGTGGTGCCCAAGTCATCACAGTGCATGACGGATACTGGAGTGCGTGCTGCACCTACTCGTTGACACCTCCACCTGGCTCGACCTGTCCAAGCGACGGGACGGGCAGCGCTGGATTGTCGCGCTCCGGCTGTTGGTGCATCAGCAGCACGTGGAACTCCTCGTTCCTGATCTTGTGATCGAAGAGTTCGAGCGAAACCGGGAGCGGATCGAAGCTGCGATGACAGCTAGCGTGGCTCAGCGGTTCAAGCTCATTAAGCAGGACCTCGAAGACTACGGTGGTGCCGATACCGCGCAGGCCGTTGAGGTGATCGCCGATTTGGCGCGGGACGTGCCGTTGATCGGTGCGATGACAACGCGCAACTTCGATGAGGTGCTCGAACTTTTGCGCAAGGCACGGAGGCTTGAGCCGACCGATGCCGAGCACGGTGGCGTGGTCGAACGCGGTCTGTCCAAGCGCGCCCCGTTGCACCGTGCGCGCAACAGTGTCGCGGATGCGTTGCTTCTCGAGCTTTATGCAACGGCCACGCGTGCATCAGATCTGTTACGCAACCCCCATGCGTTCGTCACGTCGAATAGCGCTGACTTCTCGGTTTCAGATGGTGACAAGCGGCACCCTCACCCCGATGTTGCCGAAGTCTTCGCGGTGGACGGTTCCAGGTATGCGCTCGGCGTTGACGGACTCAACGACGTTCTGCTCTCTCATTTCGGCAGCGAGATCGAGGACTTGTTCGCGGAGACTGATTTTGTTGAAGAGCCACGCCGTCTTGGCGAGATCGTTGACGCAGAAAGGGCCTTTTTCGACCGCATCTGGCACCATCGATCCCTCCAACATGAATACCGACTGCGTGCGGCTGGGGACGAACCGGAGCTGGCACGGTTGCAGGCGATAGCTGGCCCAGCGCGCGAGCGCGTCGAGGGAACCTACACCGAGCCCGGCGAGTTGGGGCCTTACACCGACTATGAGCTCGGGATGCTCAATGGCAAGCTCTCTGCGCTGCGTTGGGTACTTGGCAGCGAGTGGGACTTCCTGGATACGTAGTGGTGGCGACGGGGCGAGGTGTCGCATACCCATGCTTGGCGCCCGAGCCATTTCATGGCCGGAGCCCGTGGCTCGCTATCAGATCGGGTCGCTGAGACAGGAGCGTTTCGAGTCGGCTGTCCGGCCAGAGCTCGATGAAGGGCAGCTTTCCGTCTGCGTTATGTTTTTCCGCCACGGCTACCGCGTCCGTTGTGAACCGCCCACTCGTTGCGATGACAAGCGCGCGAATAACGGGCGGCTCCCACAGCGAAAGCGTCGCGAGGGTGCCCGTGATGTCAGACGGACCGACGGACTTACTGGTCCAGTGCTTGGCCTGGACTATGACCCGCTCGGTTCGAGTGGTCCCGCCGTCGTCTTGTATGACACGCTCCGCTGAGAGGTCACGTCCTCGATCGGGCGCGCGAGTCTTCATCAGCCATTCAACGTTCTGATAGCGCGGAAATGCCCGTAGAAGATCGAACAGCAGTCGCTCGAACCCGTCATCGTCGAGAGCGGACCACGACAATCCGGTACTCGCCCTTCCTGATGGTCTCGCAGAGGCAGCCGCGCCGAGGTCGATCCCAGGCACAGGCAGCGGGTCTGACTCCGCCAGGCTCGCTGCCTCTATGTCCGTTCGAACCGAGGGCCAATCCATCTCAACTATGTCGTGCCAGTCGTGGCCCTGCCCGAAGTGCATGTGACGGTGAAGGTCACCCCACCGTCCTCCGCGCTCGGTTGTGTCTCCGAGTAGTCGTTCGATCTCACTGATCGCGTCCTCGACTGTGGCCGTCCTGGAATCGTCCAGTCGATCGGTTGAATCGCGCGGCACCGATTCGATTATCCGCGAAAGCGTTTCGTTTACG
The DNA here is from genome assembly GCF_000286355.1 of Kocuria atrinae C3-8. Lineage (GTDB taxonomy): Bacteria > Actinomycetota > Actinomycetes > Actinomycetales > Micrococcaceae > Kocuria > Kocuria atrinae_A. The sequence goes on from NZ_AJXN01000015.1 coordinate 3,331, forward strand.
GTCGAGGTGAGGTCGTTCAGCCGCTCGTGAATTGCCCGACGCCGCGCCTGGGCCAGCCGGAATCGGTATTCATCGAGCTCGTTACCTGGTTCCTCCAGCTGATTCATGAGCGCGAACGGGGGCTCCCCGATGTCGGCGTAGTCAATGAACGCCTGACCAGCGGCGTCCGCGTCGGGTAGTTCTTCGGTAACCGTCCAACCGTCAATTGGCGGTAGGCCCGATAGTAACGCGCTCCACGCCCTCCGCAGGTCGTCATACTCACGGCTTGACCCACGACTGGGGCCAGAGGGAAGCATCGGTTGGGCGCGCTCCCAAACTGCTTCGAGCTTGGCGAGGTTCGCAGCAGCGCGATCCATCACCTGGAGCAACTCGTCAAGGTTCACCACTCAAGTCTCCCACTCCGCGAGCTGGTGCCCCATCGCCCACCTAGCATGTGTGACGGTTTCGATGCGGGTGATGAGTGCCGGCGACGGCTACGAGTACCTGCTGCGCACCGTCGCCGCCGGGGATGGCGACCGTGACCTCGCGACTCCGCTGACGAGGTATTACACGGAGGAGGGAACTCCTCCCGGCTTCTGGATGGGGTCGGGTCTGCCGTACCTCGCCACCGGCGAGCTCACCGAAGGTGGGCGTGTCTCGGAAGCACAGCTCCAGCTCCTCGTCGGGATGGGCCGCGACCCGATCACCGGCGAACCTTTGGGTGAGGCGTACCGGCAGTACGCGAGCGTGCAGGAACGCGTCGACAAGCGCGTCGCCGACCTCGACCCGAACCTCGGGCCAGTGAGCCGTGCCGAGGAAGCCGCTGCCATCGAGTCGGCAGAGGCCGAGCGCGGCACACGTCGTGCGGTCGCCGGCTACGATCTGACGTTCTCGGTACCGAAGTCGCTGTCGGCGCTGTGGGGTGTTGCGGACGCGGGCACGCAATCGCTGATCGCGGACGCGCATCACCAGGCGGTTGCGCAGGTGGTTGCGTTCCTCGAACGAGAGGTTGCGACCACCCGTGTCGGCGCGGCCGGACCCGAGGGCGCGGTCGCCTTCGCCGATGTCGCCGGCGTTCTGGCGACAGCGTTCGATCACTACGACTCGCGCAGTGGTGACCCGCAATTGCACACGCACGTTGTCGTGAGCAACAAGGTACTGACGGTGCAGGATCAGAAGTGGCGAACGCTGGCCGGTCGGCCCGTGCATGCCTCGGTCGTCGCGCTGTCCGAGCTGTACAACGCGACGTTGGCGGACCGGATCACCGAGACATTCGGGATCGAGTGGGAGGCCAGGGAGCGGGGCCGGGACCGCAACCCAGCGTGGGAACTCGCCCCGGTGCCCGAGGAGCTGGTCACGGGGTTCTCCTCGCGGACCCGGCAGATCGAACAGGAGAAGACCCGCCTGATCGACGCCTACAGGGCCAGGCATGGCCGCGAGCCCTCGGCGACGACGGTGTTGAAGCTCCGGGCGCAGGCAACGCTCGCGACACGGCCGGCCAAGCAGGTGCATTCCCTCGCGGACCTCACCACTGACTGGCGGCGCCGCGCCGGCATCCTGCTGGGTGAGGACGCGACCGGGTGGGCCCGCACCGTCACCACCACCGCGGAGAAGACTGTCCTGCTGCGGGCAGATGACGTGCCGCTGGACACGATCGCCGACCTCGGCCGCTCAGTGGTCGAGGTGGTGGGTGAGAAGCGGTCGACGTGGCGGCGAGGAAATCTCCACGCCGAGGCCTCCCGCCAGCTCATGGGCGTCCGGTTCGCGACGGCGTCCGATCGGGAGGCGATCACCGGGATGGTGACCGATGCCGCCGAACAGGCATCGCTCCGGCTCACCCCGCCGGAGCTGGCGTCGAGCCCCCTGCTGTTCCGCCGCCCGGACGGGTCGAGCCGGTTCCGCCACCCCGCCGCGACCCTGTTCTCGACGGAGGAGTTGCTCGCCGCCGAAGACCGTCTCCTCGACCGCTCCCACACCACAGCCGGCCCGACCGTCGAACTCGCGACCGTCGAGAAGATCACCGGCAAACCTGACCTGGAGGGGCGGCGGCTCGGGCCGGATCAGGCCGAAGTGCTGGCTAGGATCGCCGTGTCTGGCCGGATTGTGGACGTGCTGGTCGGTCCTGCCGGTGCGGGCAAGACGACGGCAATGAACGCCCTGAAACGGGCGTGGGAGAAGCAGCACGGCACCGGCTCGGTGGTTGGGCTCGCCCCGTCAGCGGCCGCGGCGCAGGTGCTTGGCGAGGAGTTGGGGATCGAGACGGACAACACAGCCCGTTGGTGCAGATGCACCTCGTCCACGGTGACACCTTCGAGAAGGATCAGCTCGTCATCCTCGATGAAGCCTCCCTCGCAGGCACCGGCTCCCTGGACCGCATCACCGGCCTCGCCGAACACGCCGGCGCGAAAGTGCTGCTGGTGGGTGATTGGTCGCAGTTGCAGGCGGTAGATGCGGGTGGGGCGTCGGGATGCTCGTGCACGACCGCGACGACGCCCCCGAACTCACGGACGTGCACCGGTTCTCCGCACGGTGGGAGAAGGCCAACTCCCTGAATCTGCGTCACGGCCGCACCACCGCGATCGACACGCTCATCACGCACGGACGGGTGAGCGGCGGGGATCAGGACGCGATGGTCGACGCCGCCTACAGCGCTTGGCGACAAGATGTGCAGGCTGGGCAGGCGTCGATCCTCGTCGCGGAGGCGCGGGAGACGGTGACCCAGCTCAACGAGCGTGCCCGCGCCGATCTCATCCTCGATGGCACCATCACCCCCGGCAGGGAGGCTGTCCTGCATGACGGGACGAGTGCGTCGCAGGGTGATCGGGTCATCACGCGCGAGAACAACCGGCATCTGCGGTCGAAGAACGGGAGATCGTGGGTGCGCAACGGCGACCGGTGGACGGTCACCAATGTCAGCGAGGACGGGTCGATCACTGTCCGGCCCGAGGGGCGCCGGTTCGGTGGGTCGATGGTGCTGCCCGCCGCGTATGTGGCGGAGCAGGTCGAGCTCGGGTACGCGATCACCGGGCATCGCGCCCAAGGGATCACGGTCGATACCGCGCATGCAGTGGTGACGGCGACGACGACGCGGGAGAACTTCTACGTCGCGATGACCCGGGGTCGGCACGGGAACCACGCCTACGTCGCCACCGACACCGCCGACGATGCCCATGTCGCCCCGCACCCGTCCGACAACCCCGACGCCACAGCGCGGAGCGTGCTCTACGGGGTCCTCCAGCACGTCGGGGCTGAGCTGTCCGCGCACGAGACCATCGAGGTCGAGCAGGACCGGTGGGGGTCGATCGGTCAGATCGCCGCGGAGTACGAGACCATCGCCCAGGCCAGCCAGCACGACCGCTGGGCGTCTCTCCTGGAAACTTCCGGGCTCACGGAGGGGCAGGTCGATGTGGTGCTCGGCTCTGATGCTTATGGTGCCCTGTCGGCGGAGTTTCGGCGGGCGGAGGCGAACCACCACGACCTTGATGACCTCCTCCCGCGCTGGTGCGGGCGCGGGGCTTCGCGGATGCTGACGACATCGCTTCCGTCCTCCATCACCGGGTTGCCCGTGCCACTGCCCGCCCCGCCGTTTCCGGCCGCACTCGGCAGGCGCCACGGCTCATCGCCGGCCTGATCCCGTACGCCGCCGGGGTCACCGACCCGGAGATGCACCAGGCCCTTGCCGAGCGGCAGCAGCTCATCGAGCAGCGCGCCGCCGCCGTCCTCACGCGGGACCTGGACGAGGGAGCGTCGTGGACAGACGCGCTCGGGAGGAAGCCTGCGGATGCGAAGACGGCGGGGGCGTGGCGGCGGTTCGGCAGGTGGTCGCGGCGTACCGGGATCGCTACCAGATCACCGACGACACCCCGCTCGGCACGGTCGCGGGGTCGGATGCGCAGAAGATCGACGCCGCCCGCGCCGAGACCGCTCTGAAGCGGGCGAAGCAGCTCAGCCAGCAGCCCCCGGACACCGAGCAGCCGGACCTCACCATCGAGCCCGGCAGGGCCGCACCCTCTGAAAGTGCAGGCGGAGCTACAGGCGGCGGCCCGGTTCGTCGCGCTCGGCCTGCGCCTGTCCGGGGTCCAGGCTCGATCCCGGGGCCGTCCGGCCCTCCGGTCGGCTCTGCGATGAGCCATTGCGGTCCATCAGTGCGTGCGCATCCGAAGCGCTGGTGACGAGCGTGACGCGGTGGTCTTGGATCAGCAGGTGCGGTCCCGTGCTGGCCGCGCTCGTGACCGGGCCGGGTACCGCACCCACGCCGCGGCCCAGGCG
>NZ_AJXN01000016.1 GCF_000286355.1 Kocuria atrinae C3-8
CGTCCTGCCGCCCGCCGCGCGCGCTCGAGCGCAGGAAACACGCGCGGCTACGGATCTGAGCGGTGCGGGGATGGCGGTCGATTCCGCGATCTTGGCCGCATGCGCGGACGGGACCAGGCGGCGCCGTCGGCTGCGGTTCAGCTACGTGGACCGTCGCGGGAGGCATTCGGAGCGGTGGGTCGAACCACACCAGGTCTCGTGCCGCGGCCAGGTCTGGTACTTGGCGGCGTACGACGTCGCTCGCGAGGCTTGGCGTTCATTCCGCCTCGATCGCATGGCTGAGGTCCGCATAGGGGATTGGGTGTTTCGTCGCAGGCCGGATGCTGCCGAAGCGCTGGAACGAACGCTCGATCCCGTGCCGTTGGAGGCCTATGAACACGAGGTGGTGCTGCACGTGCGATGTTCGATCGAGAGCGCGCCGGACTTCATGACCTGGGACGGCGCGATCCTCCGCGAACTCGAACCGGGTCTGTGCGAGTACGTCACGGGGACGGATGATCCTGAAGAAGCGGCGTCGTGGTTGACCGGGATCGAGTACGAATTCACGGTGATCGAGGATCCGGAGGTCCGAGAGGCCGTCGCAGAGCTAGGGGAGAGGTTGCTCCGGGCGGCCGGTGTCGCGCCACGCGAGTGGTGAGCGGGAGGGCTATGGCGCCAGCCGGTGCCTCAGGCGCGAGCTTCGCGGTCCAACAGGCTCTGCTTGATGTCGAGCCCCCACGCGAACCCGCCCAGTGAACCGTCCGTGCGAAGCACGCGGTGGCATGGAACGAACAGGGCCGCGGGGTTGCGGGCGCAAATGGATGCTGCCGCGCGCACGGCAGATGGACTCCCCAGGGCACGAGCGAACTGCGAGTAGTTCAGCGGTTGTCCTGGTTTGATCTGCCGGAGCGCATTCCACCCTGCGAGCTGGCCAACGGTGCCGTGCAGGTCGACCTCCACAGCCTCGACGGCGCGCACATCGCCCGCGTAGTAGGCCTCCACAGCCGATGCCGCGTCCACGGTCCCCTCCTCGATGTCGGTCGGGCGGTTGGCCGCACGAATTCTCGAGGTAGTGTCCTCCGCGGACGAGGTCCACCCGGAGGCGATGACTTGTCCTGCGTCATTGCTGACTACCGTGAACGGTCCGTCCGGGGTGTCGATGGTTTGAAATGTGGCGGTCATGAGGGGTCTCCTTCGGGCGACTGCGCGGGCACGGTGGGCGCCCTCCACAGGTGGGTGGTCAGGTAACTGCGCCACGGCGATGCCTGGGTCGACCAGGCGAGAAGTTCGGCCTTGTCTGCGGGCAAACCGGCCCGGCGGGCACCGGCGCGCAGAGCGCCGTCGTCGATCAGGAACACGTCCGGATCGCCGGTGACGCGCATGCGCACGTAGTCAGCGGTCCAGGGGCCCACACCTTTCAGCGCGAGTAGGGCCTTGCGCTGTTCCGCGGGATCGTCGCCGAACCCGAGGCGCAGCTGGCCTGTCGCGATGGTTTCGGCCGCGTTGAGGACGGCGTTCTGGCGGGCTTTCGGGCCCCGCAAGACGGTGCTGCCTCGCTCCGCGATGGCGTCCATGGTGGGAAACATGTGGGTGAGCCCGGGCGCGAAGTCGGGAGCGGAATCACCCAAGCCGGCGGTGATCCGGGCGAGGATCGTGCGTGCGGCGGCCACCGATATTTGTTGGCCGATCATGGTGCGGATCAGGAGTTCGTGCGGATCCATGCAACCGGCCACGCGGACACCGGGTAGGGCAGCGACCAGCGGACGGATGGCTGGCAGGGAGGCGAGGGCGGTGTCCACGGCGACCGGATCGGCGTCGAGATCGAACAGCCGGCGGACGCGAGCCATGAGGACGGGGAGGTCCTGCATCTCGGTGACCCGAGCTTGCAGGCGGAGGTTGCCGTCGGATTCGGGTGACAGGTAGACCCTGAACCACGCGGGTCCGCCCGGCAGCCGGATGACGCGTGCGTAGGAGGAATCATCCGTGAGTTCAACGCCGGGAATGGCGCGCGCCGCGAACCAAGCGAATAGGCCCGGAAGGTCGATGGGTTCTCGATAGCTCAGGGAGAGATCCACCGTGGCGGTGTCGGCCTGTGCAGTGCGGTGACCGTGCGCCCGGACCTGTTGGGGCGAGAGGTCGTACACCTCCCGAACCGTGTCGTTGAACTGGCGGATGCTGCTGAATCCGGCCGAGAACGCGATGTCCGACATCGGCATGGCCGTTTGCGTGAGGAGCACCCTGGCCGTTTGGGCACGGTGGGCTCGGGCGAGTGCAAGCGGGCCCGCACCCGTTTCGTCACGCAGAATGCGGGTGAGATGGCGGGTGGAGTAGCCGAGTTGCTGCGCGAGCCCAGAGACCCCGTGCTGGTCGACCACGCCGTCGTTGATCAGCCGCATGGCTCGGCCCGCAACGTCTCCGCGGAGGTTCCATTCGGGGGAGCCGGGGACGGCCTCGGGCAGGCACCGTTTGCATGCTCGGAACCCCGCGGCGTGGGCGGCTGCGCTCGCGCGGAAGAACCGCACGTTCTCGGGTTTGGGAGTCCGCGCAGGGCAGCTGGGCCGGCAGTAAATCCCGGTGGTTTTCACGGCCAGGACGAATTGACCGTCAAAGCGGTGATCGCGCGATTGAACGGCGCGATACCGCTGGTCGAAGCTCATGTCCCGGAAGTTCATGTCATAAGACTGACACGCTTCCGAGCGCTGGACTAGCGGTTTTCGGACATGGCCATGGGGGGGGGGTGGGAATTAGGTGCGGGGATGGCGTTCGGCCGGGTTGGTGCTCCCCCGGGCATCGTCTCGCCCGAAGACGCCGACCGAGATCCAGGCGATGGCCACAATCGCACCGCCGAGAGCCGCATAGGCCTGAGATGTGTCGAAGGCCGCGAACCCTGCACCGTAGAGGATGGTGATGACCAGAGCGATGAAAGCCAGAGTTTGCCGTTTCATGACTTGAGTGTGCCAGCCCCGGAAGCGACGGGCTACTGACATTTGTCACGATTCGGACGCGGTTTCCGATCAGCGCTCAGCGCAAGCCCTCACCAGCCACCCGTTCACACGCATAGGCTTTTAACCCCGAACCATTGATCGGAGAACCCATGCGCGCGATGACCTTTTCCCAATACGGCGGCCCCGAGGTCATAAAATTACAAGACATGCCGCGACCGGTCCCCGAGGCGAATCAGGTCCTGATCCGCACCGTCGCCGCGGGCTTGAATCCCGTGGATGCATTGCAGCGGCAGGGCACCTTCAAGCTGGTCCAGCCCTACACGTTCCCCAAGATCGCGGGCAACGAATTGAGCGGCGTGGTCGAATCCGTTGGCTCGCTCGTCCGCGATTTCCAGCCGGGGGATCGCGTCATGACTCGCACTGGCTCCCAGCAACTGAGTGCGCTGGCTGAGTACGTGGCTGTGGACGAGGAGTTCGTCGCAAGGGCACCCGAAAGCATCCCGCTGTCGGATGCGGCGGCCATTCCCTTGGCCGGGCTGACGGCCCAGCAGGCGTTGGGCCCGGAACGCCTCGATCTTCAGGCGGGCGAACGGCTGCTGATCACGGGCGGTGCCGGCGGCGTCGGCCTGTTGGCCATCCAGCTCGCCAAGCTGATGGGCGCGCACGTGACGACCACGGCGTCGTCGGCGGGCGAGAAGCTGGTGCGTGAAGCCGGAGCGGATCACGTGATCAACTATCGCGGCCGGAAAATCTCCGACGGTGGCGAGCGTTTTACCAAGGTTCTGGACCTGGTGGGCGGCGAGACCGTGGCCGATCTGATGTCCACTGTGGAGCGCGGAGGGGCCGTGGTGAGCATTGCGGGTCCGCCCACCCCCGGCAGCTTGGCCGAGGAAACCGACCTTTCCAAGCCCAAGGCGGCGCTGGTTCGCGCCGTTGAAGAGGCCCTGAGCTTCAAAGTTCGCCGCTCGGCCAAGAAGGCCGGGGTGACATTCGAGTTCTTCCTCATGCACCCGGACGGCGAGGGCCTTGCCCAGTTGGCAGCCTTGGTGGATCAGGGCAAGCTGCGGGTCACGATCGACAGCCGCTATCCACTCGATCAGTTCCGAGCCGCATTCGAGCAGCTGGAGTCCCGGCGTTCCAAGGGCAAGGTTCTGGTCGAGATCTCGGCCTAATTCGACCCAGGACGACGACGCCGCGTGGGCACCCAGCGCTGGTGCCACGCGGCTACTTGTCCGGGTTCAATGCGGCGATCGCACCACTGAGTGCCGTAGCACCGCTGGTCCACACCGCGTAAGGGGACAGCAGCAGACCGAGGCCCGCGTGGGATGCGCCCGCGCGGCGAACCAGGTCGATGGAGCTCACCGCCAAGGCACCGGCTTCAATGGTCGACACGACCGGGCGCTCACCGCGGAAGAACAACCCACACCACGCGGCATTGAGAGCAAGGTTGGTCCCGAGTGCTCGCGAATAGCTCTTGAACTCGGCGGCGTCACCGCGTCCGTGCGCATCGGCGAGCACTTTATAAGAGACGTAGGCAATGTCCGCGTACAGGGCCGTCCACACGATGGGGAAAGCTGCGGCCGGCGGCTGCCAATCAGGCTTGCGAAGGGACTTGTACCAGCTGTTCTCGGGGTCGGTGAGGAGTGTGCCCACCGCGGCGCAAGCGCCCACTGCCGCAGCGGTGCCGAGCGCGATCTTACGGCGGTTTCGCCTGCTCTGGAGGGTACGTTCCCGTCGGTAGGGGAGTTCTTGGTGCGACTGACGTGGGACTTCACGGGGACCTCTTCCCTGGATTACCTGGTGGACAGCATGCTTCTCACTCTTTTTATCGGGATTTCTTGTGAAGTGCTACTAAGGCAGCCCCTAGAACCCCCACGGCCACATCGGTCAGGGTGTCCAGCGGTGGGATATGGATGTCCGGGGTGACCAAGAGGAAGCCGAGAAGCTCCATGACTTCCCATACGACGGCCAGGACCAGTCCGGCCACGGAACAGATAGCCAGGCGCTGCCGTGTCTGGAGATGACCTCGCTCCGGTGACTTGCGAAGGACATAGTTCCAGGCAATCCACACCAGCACGTAGGTGCACAAGAAATGGATCACCAAATCCCACCACCAGATGCTGCTGTACACCTGCTCCGCGGCACTCACCCCGGCAATGAGCATGACCAGGCTGGTTGCCGCGCGAGCGTAACCGGTGCGGAAGCACAGGAACGCGACAACTTGCCCGAGTCCCACGAGTAGTAAGACCGCCACGTCGATCCAGCGTCCCTGAATGCCGTAGATCAGGGCGAAGAGCAACCCCGTGAAGCACATGCTCGAAGCGACATATTCACTGGCGGGGCTTCGGTCAGCCACGCGGCACTGTCCAGCGAGATCGCATGCGTTCCCACGGTTTCTGTTCGGCCCAGTTGGTCCGCATGGTCATACCCGCCATGCGTAGCTGCCGCACGATACGAGGCGTTGAAGCGGCCGCTCGCCACGACACCAGCATTACGTTCCGGTGATCCAGCAGGACCTTCTGGTCGGGGCCCAGTTGGAAGCTGAGGTCGTAGTCATCATGGATGTCCGGGGACAAGTGCACGCGGTCTCTCGCGGAGTGCCACCACGCTGATGTCATGGCCATGTTCGATCCCCACAGGGCCACATGACCGAGCGCGAATCCGCCCACGAGTCGGTAGGTGTAGGAATACAGGGCTCCAGAGATTCGCCCCAGCGCCGCGAAGCGGGGTCCGAATCGAGCGATCCCGGTGACTGCCACGACTTGAGTTCTGCCACCACGAGACGAGTGCCGCTCTAGAGCCGTCACCATGCGTTCGACCCAGCCCGCGGCCGGAATGCTGTCCGCATCGCAACGCAGGATCGCGGGGTGCTGAGCGGCGTCGTACCCCGAGCGAACCGCAAATGCGACACCGGGGATGTCTTCTCGGAAACACACCACGTCGGGGAATTCGCTCAGGACTGCCGCAATGTCATCGGTGGAGCCGTTGTCCACCACGATGATTTCGTCCGGTTGACGGGTCTGGCGGCTCAGAGCGCGCAAGCAACGGTGTAGATACGCGGAGTCATTGCGGGTGGGTATGACCACGCTGCACTTCATAGGTCTCCAGGCCGGTGAGAAGGGGGTTACCTGAGACTCTACGTGGGAATGGTTCTTGGTGCCCAGGCGACGACCACAGCGTTTGCTCACCGCCGGGTCATTGCCCCAGTGGCTTGATGCGCTCCCAGGATTCAACGGGCCCATCGATCACAGCGAACAGCGGATGCGGAGCGGGCTTACCCACGGAATCCAGGTGCGCACGGCCCCAGTCAGGATCACGCCCTTCGACTTTTTGTCGAAGGAACGCGAGCTCGTACTCGAGCTGCCCGGAGGTCACGTTCATGGGGTCTGGGTTCGTGGAACGTTCGAGTGCAATTCGTCCGCGATCAAAGTTGTAACCGCGCCTGTCGGCTTCGTCCGCAATGGCGTGCAAATAATCCGCGATCGTTTGGAGGGGATCCGGGCGGTCGCGGAAACGCTCGAGCTGAGGATGGCGGGTGTAGCCCTTGGTCTCGCCGCGGAGAACCTTTTGGGCCAAGAGGGTCTCCCGCCAGCCGGCGACCAACGCGCGTCGATCCAACAGGGCAGGGTCCAGCGACCAAAGTCTCATGGGCCCATTGTGCCCTTTGTCTCTCCAGGTCTTGAGGGAGATTGCGTTAGGGAATCTCCAAGTGTGCTCACGTATCATGACGGCGTTCCTGCACCCCACACAAAGCGAATGCGTGATGTCCCTAGCCTCTGTCCTCCTGCCCGCCCAAGCAGCTGGTGCTGCTGAACTCGATGGTCTTGCAGGGTGGGTGGTCGACGTTATGGAGGCGATCGGTGCCCCCGGTGCCGGTCTGCTGGTCGCACTGGAAAACTTGTTCCCGCCGTTGCCTTCGGAAGTCATTCTGCCGCTGGCGGGATTCACCGCGAGCCAGGGAAATTTCAGCCTGTTCGGTGCGATCTTCTGGACCACGCTCGGTTCCGTGGTCGGTGCCATTGCGCTGTACTGGATCGGTGTGGCACTGGGCCGCCGCCGGCTGCGAGTGATCGTGGACAAAATGCCCCTGGTGGATCTGGATGATCTGGATCGCACGGAAGCCTGGTTCGAGCGCCACGGTAAAGCCACCGTATTCTTCGGGCGGATGGTTCCCATTTTCAGATCATTGATTTCCATCCCGGCCGGAATTGAACGGATGAACTTTCCGCTATTCGTTGTGCTGTCTGCTGCGGGGTCACTGATTTGGAACAGCATTTTTGTGGTGGCGGGTTACTTCCTGGGTGAGAATTGGCACATCGCGGAACAGTACGCTGGCGTGTTCTCACGCATCGTGGTCATTGCTGTTCTGGCATTCTTGATCTGGTGGGTTGTGCGTCGCGTACGCCGTAACCAGAGGAATCGGGCCGTCTGACCCATGTAAATCGTTTGGGACCCGGGCCAACCAGAAAGCGGGTGGATCCATGAACCTCATGGGCATCTTGGGTGGCCTGGGTCTTTTCATGGTTGGTGGCGCTTATCTGATGCTGGCCAAGCAGGGTGCGGCTGGGCTGACCGCTCGGAACAGTGCGGTGGGGATCCGCACCAAGAAAACTCAATCTTCCGCTGGTGATTAAGGCAGATGTCGCTGCTGACAGCGCGCACGAGACCCGGGACTAAATGTTTATGTCCGGTGGTCGCTAGTCATGTCTGCGCGGGATGCCCCCAAGACATCCCGCGGCACAGCTGATTCTGAGGACGTGTGGACACGTCCATACATATATAACACCGTTATTGGGGTACTGGCCAGTACCATTGCGGAGTGGCCAGACCCAGGAAGTTTGATGACGAAACTCGCGCAGCGCTGATTCGCGATACCGCCGACCAAATTGTGACCGGCGGAGTCGAGTCAGTTTCTTTGCGCCCGTTGGCAGCCAAGCATGGCTGTTCAACCACCGCGATCTACACCATGTTCGGCAGCCGTGATGCCCTCATTGAGGCTGTCGTCTACGAGTCCGTGGGAAGCTTCACCCGGTCGCAGGAAAGCGTTCCAATCACCGGGGATCCCCTGGAAGACCTCTGGGAGCTTGGTAGGGCATACCGTCAGTGGGCGCTCAAGTACCCAGCTCTTTACGTGGTCATGATCGGACGCGGCGGCAAGCGCCCGGACATCAGCCCCGAGGAGTTCACGGAAGATTCCCCCAGGATGATCGCCGCGAAGAAGGCCATCGAGTCACTTTTCAAGCGGGTGGCCGAGTGTAGGGCACAAGGAATTCTGGGCGATTACCCCATCGAAGAAATGGGCAACTCCATTTGGGCGGGCGTTCACGGCTGGGTTTCTATCGAGGCAACCCGTCCCGTGATGATCGGACAAGACCCCGACGCCGCGTACGACCGCTACATGCAGTCGCTCGTGCGAGCGTGGGCGCCTACACCTCAGCAAGGCTGATACCGGCGGCCAGCATCCGAAGGGTGCTTGGGCACTTCAAGCGACCCCCCGACGTCGTGAAATACTCGTTTGCATGAGTGCACAGGGTGAGTTCAGATTCCGCTTGGCCGATCGCTTGGACGGGGTGGATTCCTCGCCGGTGCGGGACCTGCTGGATGCGGTCTCGAAGGAGGGCGTGATCTCCTTTGCCGGCGGTGTGCCGGACCCCGCGTATTTCGAGGTGGAGGACATCCGCGCCGCCTACGACTGGGTCTTCGAGAATCACGCCCAGCGCGCGCTGCAGTACGCATCGAGCGAGGGTGAATTCGAGCTCCGTGAGCAAGCTGCTTTCCGGATCAGCCGCTACTTGGAGACGACTCCCGAGCAGATTCAGGTCACCACGGCTCCCAGGAGGGCTTGTTCGTCGTAGCGCAAGCACTCGTGAACCCCGGAGACGTGGTGCTCGTCGAACGCCCCACCTACTTGGCGGCAGTTCAGGCCTTTGAACTCAACGGTGCACGCCTGATTGGGGTTCCCACCGACGAGAACGGCGTGATCCCGCACGAACTCGAGAAGCTCATCGCGGAGCACTCTCCCAAGTTCGTGTACCTGATCCCGTCCTTCCAGAATCCCTCGGGAGTGTGCATGTCGGTGGAGCGGCGCGCGGCTGTGGCAGACGTGCTCCTGCGTACTCACACAGCACTTGTGGAGGACGATCCATACGGTGAGTTGTGCTTCGAGGGTGAGCCACTGCCGCCCATTGCGTCAGAACCGGGCATGTCCGCGCAGACCATCCTGCTCAACTCCGTCTCCAAGGTCATCGCCCCGGGCGTGCGGATCGGATGGATGCGTTCGGAAGGCCCCATCCAGTTCACGCTCACCGTTGCCAAGCAGGCCATAGGACTACAGTCCCCGGTCCCGGACCAGCTCGCGGTCGCGCGGTACCTGGCCACCGCCGACGTCGAGGCTCACTTGGACAAGGTGCGTCCCGTCTACGCCATGCGCGCCAAAGCCATGTACCAGAGCTTGCAGCGCATCCTTCCCGATGGCGCCGAGGTCACCCAGCCCGACGGCGGCATGTTCTTGTGGGTGCGCCTCGGCCACGGAATCGACACCACCCGACTGCTGGAGATCGCCCTCGACGAAGGCGTGGCCTTCGTGCCCGGTGCGTCGTTCTTCGCCCACGATCCGGACCGCTCGACCATGCGCTTGTCCTTCGTGACCCACTCACCCGAGGTGATCGACGAGGGGCTGGACCGCCTGGGCCGTGCGCTGGCCAAGTACTAGAGCTTGACCCTCACGCGACGTCAGGGCGAACAGTAGGGGTTGTGAGAGATGCTGAAGCCATGACGCAAGGACCCGAGGCAACCGGAAATCCAACGGGAGATGAGCTGCTGACGGTGGGAGCGGCGTCGTCGTTAATTGGCGTGAGCGTACGGACGCTGCATCACTGGGACCATATCGGCCTGGTGAGCCCCAGCGGTCGCACGAGCACGGGATATCGCCTGTATTCGGCGGACGACGTCGCCCGGATCCACCGTGTGCTTCTCTACCGGGAGTTGGGGTTTTCGCTGACCGAGGTGGGCGAGATTCTGGACGACCCGTCCGTGAACGAGTCTGCGCACCTCGAGAGGCAGCGTGAGCTGCTGGCCGAACGCATCGATCACCTGCAGCAGATGGTCTGCGCAGTAGATCAGATGATGGAGCGCAAGCCATGAACAAGAAACTCACTCCACAGGAACAGAGCGAGATTTTCGGCCAGGACTGGAACCCCGAGTACCAACGGGAGGCGGAGGAACGCTGGGGCGATACCGACCAGTGGGAGCAGTCGCAACAGCGGGCCGCCAAGATGTCCAAGGAGGACTGGCAGCGGATCAAGGCCGACGGCGATCAGCTCAACCAGGACCTGGCCCAGGCCGCACGAGACGGCGTGGAACCGGGATCGGAACGAGCCAACCAACTGGCCGAACGACACCGCGAGTCGATTGCGCAGTTCTACGACTGCACTCACTCGATGCAGGTGTGCCTGGCAACCATGTACACCCAGGATCCGCGGTTCACGGAGTACTACGACAAGCTCGAACCCGGGTTGGCCGACTGGCTGTACCGTGCGGTGGCTGAAAATGCCCGGGCTCACGGTGTGGACCCGGACAATGCCACGTGGGAGTAAATAAATCGCCCCGTGGATAGCACGTGTGATGGATGACGCGCTGTCCACGGGGCGATTTCTCAGCCCACATGTCAGTGATCTCCGGCAAGATGGAGGGTGAATCCACACCAGCGAATGGCGCGCTCGCGCGCCCCGGTGAGCCGTGTCGAGAGGACCCCGCATGTCCGTGAAGCCCCTGCCCGTTCCCGAATTGGATGCAACCCTCGATCGATTCCTGGCCACGGTCCGGCCACTCGTGGACGATGCCGCGTATGAGGAGACCTCGCAGGCAACCCAGGAGTTCCGGAAGCAGCATGGCGATGAGGTGCAGGCCGGCTTGGAAGAATTCGCCCGCGACGAGAACGCGGCCGGCAACAGTTGGCTGTCCGAGGACTGGCTCAGTGGTTACCTGATGACCCGCACGTCCTTGCCGCTCACGAGCAACGTGGGCTTCCAGATCACGGGTGACTTCGGCGCCCCGGGTCTGGGCCGGGCGGCCGAGTTGGTCTACCGCGCGGCATCGGTGCATTTGCAGCAAGTGCGCGGCGAAACCCCCGAGGAAGTGGACCCCCGCGGCAACCACATCAGCATGCAGCAGTGGCGCTGCATGGAGGGCGGGCTGCGGCACCCGGCCGAGGAAGTCGACGAAATCATTCGCCCGGAACTCTCCGCTGCGGATCGCGAGATCGGCGTGATTCACCGCGGCCGCCTGTATGCGGTGCCCGTGAGTGACCAGGACGGTCAGCCGCTGTCGCTGCGCACCCTGGCCGAATCATTGCGTTCGGTCATCGACGGCGCCGAGGCCGCCACCGAGCCCGAACTTCCGTTCGGCACGCTGTCCTATGTGGGCAGCGAAAAGGCCGCGCCGTTGCTGGAGGAATTGACCGAGAACCCCCACAACGCGGAGATCTACGACCGGATCACCCGCATGATCTTCATGGTCAATGTGCTGGATACCCAGGCCGAGGTCATCGAGCACCTCGAGCATTCGGCCTTCGAGGTGGGTCACGCGTGGGCCTACAAGCCATTGACCTATGAGGTGTGCCTGGCCGACGACTGGCTGGCCATCCACGTGGAACACAGCACGGTGGACGGCGCCACCATCCTGGCTGCGGTGGCGCGTATGCAGGAGCTGGCCATCCCGGAGCAGCCGGTCGCCTCCGAGATCGCATCGCCGGAGCCGCTGACGTGGGACCTGAGCGAATCTTTACGCTCCACCTTGCTCGAGGAACTGGCCGCCTACCGCCGCGACGCCGCGCTTCACGGCGTGCACCGGGTCTTCGTGCCGCGGCCTCACAAGGCCGAGCTCCCGTTCCGCATCAGCGACGACGCCGCTCAGCAGCTCATCATGCTCTACGCCCAGTTGGCCACCTACAACAGGGTGCGCAGCGTGTACGAGGCCGTGGACATGCGCGAATACCAGGCCGGCCGCACGGAGTGTCTGCGCCCGGTGACCTCGGAAGCCGTGGAGTTCGTCGCGGCCTTGCAGGCTGGCGAGGCGACCTTGGAGCAGTTCCAGGCAGCTCTGGATGCCCACCGCAGCTGGGTCAAGGCGTGCAAATCCGCCCAAGGCATCGACCGGCACCTGCTCGGCCTGCAGTATGTGGCCGAGCGGAATGGCGTGGACACTTCGTTCTTCGCCAACCCGGGTCTGACGACCATGCGGCGTGATTTCCTGTCCACCACGTCCATCGGTGGGCCGGAACAGATCGTGCGCTACGCCTTTGCCCCCACCACTCCGGAGGGTTTCGGGATGACCTACACGCGCCTGTCCGACGGGTACGAGTTCTGCATCAACTACCGCCGGGACACCTCCGAGGACCTGGAAGGTTTTGCACGGAACCTGACGGTTGCTGCCGAGAAGCTGTGGGAGTTTGTGAAGCGGGTGGGCTAGGGCCTTCTGGGACGCAGCGAGGGGCACGGTCACCTGCCACACTTACCCCATGGCTGAGATGAGTTTTCGCAGGGTCAAGTACTTCCTGGCCGCCGTGGATGCGGAGACCATGACGGCCGCGGCGCAGTCGCTGCGGATGGCGCAGCCGGCGTTGAGTCGGCAGATCAAGCTGTTCGAGCAGGACCTCGGTCTGACGCTGTTCCGGCCCAAAGGCAATCGGCTCGTGCTCACCACGGCGGGGGAGCGGCTGGTGCCCATGGCGCGCAGACTGATGGGTGAAGTGGACCGCTTCGAGCGCGGCGCGGCCACGCTGAGCACGGGTCGGGTCTCGACCCTCACAGTGGGCACCACGGAGGCCACCCTGCGTAACCTCCTGGCACCGTTCATCGCCACGCTCGGCCCGGACGATCCCGTGGTAAACGCGCGCACCGTTATTCAGGCGAATATCCCCGTGGCGTTGCGCGAAGGCTGCGACGCCGCCATCTCCACCGCCCCCATGCAGGGCGAACTGGTCTCCGAGCTACTCGGTTCCGCACCGATCTACGCGTGCGTCTCCGCGCGTCACCCGATGGCGCTCGCGGGCGTGGTCGAGGCGCCCATCGAAGACTTCGCCGATCACGCCGTGGTCCTCCCGACCCACCGCAACGCGAGCCGTTACCTCCTGGATTTCGCGGTCTCCGCCGCGGGCATCCGGTTCCCTTCGGTTATGGAATCCGACGACGGCCAGGCCATCATGCGCTCGCCGCCTCCGGGACCGCCACGGGATTCACCTCCGAACTCCCGCGGTTCGGGGCCCACCCCATTCGCGTTCTGGTCCCCGAGATGCGCAGTTCTCACGGACTCATAGCCGACGACGCCGCTCGCGTACCTCTCGCACTCCAGCTCCACCTCGTGTGGCCACGCGGGCATTACGCCCACGAACAACTGCTCGAACTGGCCGGTAGGCTGTCACAATTTTTGTCCCACTGGGCCGCCGCCGACTGGGGTGGCATGGACGAACCCTGGAACTATGCCTGAACGGCATGAACACAGTACTTAAGAGGTATTTGACCCCTTGCGATCCGGGTCACATAGTGAATACCTACACTCTCGGTGCCCTACATCACACTGTCAGGGTTCCGCACCACCGTTCTTTCGAGGTTCTCCATGTCCAGCACTTCAGCTTCCCCCGCTGGTGGCGTTGATCCCGCGCCCGCCCAGCGAGTCCACGATCCGAAGAAGGCCCGTCGTGCCCTGTGGGGCGCATACGTGGGTACGTCCCTTGAGTGGTACGACTTCTTCCTGTTCGGCACCACGTCCGCCATCGTGTTCGCCCCGCTGTTCTTCGGCGGCGACGATCCCGCACTGGCCACCATCAGTTCGTTCCTGCTCTTCGGCGTCGGCTTCATTGCCCGCCCCGTCGGCGCGCTGCTCGCCGGTCACTTCGGTGACCGCATCGGCCGCCGCACCATTCTGATGATCACCATCGTGGCCATGGGCGTTGCATCGACACTGATCGGCTTGCTGCCGACTTACGAAACCGCAGGTCTCGTAGCGCCCATCCTGCTCGGTGTACTCCGCTTCGTGCAGGGCATGGCCGCCGGTGGTGAATGGGGCGGTGCCACACTGATGGCCGTAGAGAACGCACCCGAAGGCAAGCGCGGCTTCTATGGTGCTGTGGTGCAGTTGGGTTCGCCCACCGGCACCATCCTGTCCAGCGTGATCGTCGCGGCGGTTGTCGCGGCGTCCGGTGAACAGTTCCTCGAGGGTGCCTGGCGTATCCCGTACCTGATCTCCATCCTGCTGGTCGCCGTGGGTGTGTGGATCCGCCTCAAGGTCGACGAGACTGATGACTTCAAGGATGCCGAGGCGGCCAAGGCCGCCGCGCCCGCCGAGAAGGAAAGCGCACCGGTTGTCGAAATCATTCGCACGGTTCCGGGTCGTCTCCTCGTGGGCATCGGTACCTACCTGTTCGGTAACGCCGGTTTCTTCATGCTCACCACGTTCATGATCAGCTACGTGGTCGACGAGTTGGGTCTGCCGTCCACCGTGATTCTGAACGCCATCACGTGGGGCGCCGTGGCACAGATCGTGACCATGTTTGCGGCAGGAAAGATCGCGGACAAGACCAGCCCATCCACCGTGGTGGTTGCCGGTTACGTGATTGCCGCGCTCGTGGCATTCCCCATCTTCTGGCTCATGGACACTCGTTCCACCGCCATGATCACCGTGGCCTGATCCTCGGCCTGGGCTTTGCCTCGATCGCCTACGCCCCCGTGGGCACCGTGCTGACCCAGCTGTTCCCGGTCAAGATCCGATACTCGGCGATTGCGCTGTCCGCCAACCTCGCGGGCGTTGTCGCGGGCTTTATGCCCGCACTCGCGGCAACCATCCTGGTGGCAACCGGCGGTGGCTCTACAGGCCCGGCCATCCTGCTGTTCGTGATCGCAGTGATTTCCCTGGTCTCCTCGATCATCGCGCGAATCATGATCCGCCGCGATGACGCGCAGGGCGTCGACCAGATCAGCGGGGACCTGCTCAACCGCAAGTAACTGCATGAGGAGTTACCCATGACAGAGCGTCCCACCCGCAACCTCACCGTCATCAACGCCGTGGTCTACGACCCCGGCAGCGCGTACGAAACCGCACCACGCGGCGTCGTCGTCAACGATGGTGTGATCACCTACGTGGGCAGTTCGGAGCAAGCGCGAGAGCGCAGCGCCCCGGACGCCCGGTGATCGATGCGGGTGGGCGCTTTCTCATGCCGGGGCTGATCGAATCGCATGGCCATCCGGGCATGTATGCCAAGAGTCTGCTGCAGGTGGATTGTCGCCCCGCCGTGACAGGGACTGTTGAGGATATTGTCGGTGCCCTTCGAGAAGCGGCCGAGAACGCGGAACCCGGTGAATGGATCGCCGGCTGGGGATACGACGAACACCGTATGGACGGCCCCGGCCCCACGCTGGAGGACCTGGACCGCGCCGCACCCGAGAACCCCGTGTTCCTTCGCCGTACGTGCGCGCACATGGCGCTGGTGAACACCGCCGCACTGGAGCTCATCGGCATCACCGACGAGACCCCGGATCCGTCCGGCGGCTGCATCGTGCGTGATCCCGAATCGGGGCGCGCCACGGGCCTGCTGCAGGAAAAAGCGATGTCCCTGGTCGACCTCCCCACGGACACCCCCGAAGGCATGACCGAGGGCATGCGCCTGGCGCTCGATGACCTGGCCAGCAAGGGCGTCACCACAGTTCACGACATGAGCTCCGGCCCCACCGAGATGGGCGTCTATCAAACCCTGCTCGCGGAGGGTGCACTCTCGGTGCGCTTCCGGCCGTGGTACTTCGCGCTCGCGCAAGGTGAGTTCCCGGGCAGTTACGACGCCGTTCTCGGCACCGGCCTGCGCAGCGGTTTCGGAAACGACATGCTGCGCTACCAGGGTCTCAAGTTCGTGCTCGACGGTTCCGTGGGCGGGCGCACCGCCGCGGTGGCTGAGCCGTTCGAGGGCAGTTCCTCGCGCGGCATCCTCTACTACGACACCTCCGAGATCGAACCCCTCGTGCCAAGGCCGTCGCCGCAGGGCAGCGCGTGGCCGTGCACGGTATCGGTGAACGTGCCGTGACCCAGGCGCTGGACCTGATTGAAGCGGGCGGCCGGGACGCGGCGGACAGCGCGCAGAACACCGGCGGACCATCGGATGAGACCGGTGAGACCAAGGCTCACGATCTCTACGACACCGTGGTGCGATCGCGCCGTCATCGGGTGGAACATTGCGGGTTGCCCAACCAGGAAGAATTGGACCGGCTGCGGGACGGCAACATCATTGCCGCAGCATCTACCGCGTTCCTGTTCGAGCTCGGGGACAGCTACCTCAACAACTTGGGTCCGGAGCGCATCAAGCGCACCTACCCGATGCGCACGTTTATCGATCACGGCATTGACGCGCCCATCAACTCGGATTTCCCAGTCACCACGCCCAACCCGTGGTTGGGCATGTACGCCGCGGTCGCCCGACGAACCTCCTCCGGTAGGCTCCTGGACACCGTGCAGAACATCTCCGTGGCCGAAGCAATCGCCGCGTTCACCACCGTTGCGGCTCGTGCTTCCTTCGAAGAGGATCGGTTGGGGCGAATCGCGGAGGGGTTCCTGGGAGACCTGGTGCTCATGGACCGTGATCCGTTTAGTGTTGAGACTGAGGATCTCAAGGACCTCCGGCCGGTTCTGACCGTGTGCGACGGACGGGTCGTCTACCGCGATGAAGGGGAGAACAATGACTGAAACTCCGGGTATGCCCACCATGTTGAATCTCGAGTGGGAAGAGCGGATCGTGCCCGAACGGTTCGCCGGTCAGACGGTGATCGTCACGGGCGCAGGTGCTGGTATCGGCCTGGCCACGACCTCCCGGATTCTCCGCGAGGGCGGCCGCGTGGTCGCAGTGGACCTGAACACCGATGGTCTGGACGATCTCTCCAGCGAGTTCTCGGAGTCCCTGGTGCCCGTGCAAGCGGACCTCACGGATCCTGACGCGATCCCCGGCATCCTGTCAGCCGCCGACAATCGCGTGGACGCCTGATCAACAACGCCGGTGTGATGGACAACTTCGCACCGCTGCACGAGGTCACGGACGAGACGTGGCAAAAGGTCTTCGCCGTGAACGTCGACGCCATGATGCGCCTGACCCGCGCCGTGATCCCCTTGATGCTCGAGGCCGGTCACGGCAGCGTGGTCAACCTGACCTCAGAGGCGGGTCTGCGCGGTTCCGCTGCGGGTGCCGCCTACACCGCTTCCAAGCACGCCGTGGTGGGTCTGACCGTCAGCTCTGCTTTCATGTATGCCACTCAGGCATTCGGTTCAACGCGGTGGCGCCGGGTGGCGTGGCCACCGGCATCAAGCTTCCGGCGGACATGTCCGAGTCCGGCGCAGTTCGCTTGGGAGGAGTGCGCTCCAACATGCCGGGCATGGCCCAGGCCGCGCACCTGGCTGCCAGCATCACATTCTTGGCCTCCAATGACAGCGTGAACATCAACGGAGCCATCCTGCCCTCGGACGGCGGCTGGTCCGCGGTCTGATCACCGTCTGTTCTACGGTGGCCGGCTGAGGTCGCGCCGGTCACCGAGAACAGTCTGAGGGACCGCACGGGTAGGCCCGGTAGCGTGGACCATTCAGCCGCGAACGAGGGGATACGACTGCATGGGCGCCACCGCACGACCAACCGGAAAACCACAACCGACCGCAGAACCGCATCAGGTCACCGAGCATCGCAATATCCCCGGCAACATCATCCGTGGTGCCCTGATCGGCACGGTGGAAACCATCCCGGGAGTTTCCGGTGGCACGGTGGCGCTGGTCGTGGGGATCTACGATGAGCTCATTGATTCCGCGTCCCACGTGGTCAGCGCCGGCAAGCGCGCCCTGTTGGGCCCGGATCGAATGGCCGGGGTGAAGGAGAACCTGGCCAAGGTGCACTGGCGCATGATCATTCCCGTCATGTTGGGCATGGTCCTGGCCGTCTTCACGATTGCGGGTCCTATGTCGCGCGCGGTCGAGGATCATCCCGAGGTCATGCGGGCCTTGTTCTTCGGCATGGTACTGGTCTCGGTGGCGGTACCCATCCGCTTGGCGGGCAGGAACTGGCGTGCAATCGACTGGATCATGGGTATCGCCGGGTTCCTCTTCGCGTTCTTCATAGTGTCGATTCCGCCCACCACGGTGGAACCGAATCCCGTGATCATTGTGTTGGCGGCCGCCATCGCGGTCTCCGCGCTGTTGTTGCCGGGACTGTCCGGCTCGTTCATCCTGCTCACCATCGGCCTGTACCAGCCCACGCTCAAGGCCGTGGATGAGCTGGACCTGGGCTACCTGGGGCTTTTCATGGTGGGTGCGATCATGGGCATGGCCGTTCTCGTGAAGGGCCTCCAGTTGTTGCTCGCCTATCGCTACCGCCCGACCATGGTGGTCCTGGCCGGGCTGATGCTCGGAGCGCTGCGGGCGCTGTGGCCGTGGCAGATCGACGACCGTACGCTCGAAGCACCCGGTGACAATTGGCCCATGCTGCTTCTGGTGGCTGCTGTGGGCGGCATCGTTGTGGGGATCTTGATTTACGTGGACGTCAAGATGGCCACGCGGCGCGCGCAGTTGGAGGCAACCCGGGTGGATGCGGATGAGGCTCGCTAGGACTTGTTCTCACGCGGCGGCGGGGGCGTGGTTCCCTGCCCCGTGAAGTAGGCGACCACGCGCCCGTCGGCCTCCAGAACGACGTCGCAGATCTGGTTCCTGCCAAAGCTCACCCGGCGCGTAGCGGTCGCCGTCACGATCTGGCCGGCGTGGGCCGGGGCGACAAACGTGATTTCCGCGTTGCGGGTGACAATGCGCGTACCCGCGGTCGCGCAGCAGTAGGCGAGAGTTGTGTCGGCCAGGGTGAACAGGTAGCCGCCGTGGCTCATACCGTGGCTGTTGGCCATGTGATCGGCGATGGGCATGGTCATGACCACGCGTCCCTGGTCGATGTCCCCCAATTGGATGCCCAGGTGCAGTGGGGCGGGATCATTCCGCAAAATCTCGTGAAGCATTTCGCGGATTGCGGGCATGTCATTCGGGTCGGCGTTCATGCGGGTCCTCCGAGGGGAGCAGAAATAGCAAAACTTTTTACTACCTTAGGTGCCCGCTGGTGATTTGAGGAGTGCCCGGCGCAAAAGAACGTGCCCCGCACCAGAAGGTGCGGGGCACGTTCACTAGGAAATCAGTGAAACGGAACCTCAGTGCTTGAAGCTGAAGATCTTGTGGAACAGACCCAGCTTGAAGTCGATGACGTCCTTGACGAAGTTGATCTTGTGACCGAACAGGCCGCCCAGGATGTCCTTGCCGCCGGTGTGACCACCGGTGTGGCCGCCGCCGGTGCTGCCGCCGTCCTTGCAAGGGTCATAAGTGGAGCAGGAGGTCACGGGGTGGCTGGGAGCCGGGTGGAAGAAGGTGGCCTGTGCCGGAGCGACAGAACCGAAGGTCAGGGCGCCGAAAGCTGCGATGGCGGTACCGGTCTTGACGATATTCTTTTTTACGGGTTTCCTCCAGATATTTGATGCGCCTGCCCCCGCAGGCGTCGAACTAAGAAGCCCATGTCGCGAGTGTCGGTTAGGTTCCCCCAAACCTTCTCCCTGACCTGGACGTAACCAACGTAACAACCGAGAATCACCCGTGGATGAATGTGATTACCCACACTTGCGACCGGCTTCTTGTGAGTTCATGGAGCCTACTGACTAGGAACAACGCGGAGAATGGTGGGGAGAGCTCCGCGGTGACCCTGGCGGGTTTGAAGGACGTAACAACGAGGGAGATGCAGTGGATCGCAAAGCCGAACCGGTGACCGGCCGGCAGCTTCAGGATGTTGAATCCGCAGTCTCGAAACGGGACTTCGACCGGGTGACGAGCTCGATCGACGCCATGCCCTCGGGCCAGGTGGTCGAGCTCCTGGAACGACTGAGCGTGCGTGATCGGGCACTGGTGTATCGCATGCTTCCCAAGGACCGTGCGTCCGTGGTGTTCGAACGTTTGGATGCGCCGCTCCAAAAAGAACTGGTCGTGGGGTTGCAGGACGAGGACGTCGCCGCGATCTTCGCGGGGTTGACTCCAGATGACCGTGCCCGCCTGGTTGATGAGCTCCCCGCCACCGTGGCTACCCGATTGCTGCGGGACCTCCCGGACGACGAGCGGGAGCTCACCTCCGTGGTGCTGGGCTACCCGGAGCGCTCCATTGGGCGTCGGATGAACCCCGAGTGCGTGACCACCCACCCGCACCTCACCGCCGGAGAGAGCTTGCAGCGCATCCGTCACGGACTGCAGCGTGCGGAGACGATCTACACGATTCCCGTGACCGATGACTCCCGGAAGCTGGTGGGCGTTGTGGGGCTGCGCCAGGTGATGGGTGCCGATCCCGAAACTCCCGTGGCTGAGCTGATGAGCGAGGCGGATTCCGCGACCGCGACCGAACCTGCGGAGGAGGCGGCACGCCGCTGCGCGGGGTTGCGATTGTTGGCCATGCCCGTGGTGGATCACGAGGATCGGCTCGTGGGCATCCTGACCGTGGACGACGCCCTGGACATCCTCGAGAACGCCGAATCCGAGGATCAGGCGCGCATCAGCGGTTCCGAGCCCCTGCGTCGTCCGTATTTGTCCACTCCGGTGCGCACTCTCGTGCAAGCCCGCGTGGTCTGGCTGCTCGTGCTGGCGATCGGTGCGACCCTCACAGTCCAGGTGCTCGAGGTCTTTGAATCCACGCTCGAGCAAATGGTGGTGCTATCCGTGTTCATCCCGCTGCTCATCGGCACGGGCGGCAATACGGGTAATCAGGCGGCCACATCCATCACGCGTGCACTCGCCCTGGGTGATGTTCGCCCGCGAGACGTGGCCAAGGTGGCTGCGGGAACTGCGCGTGGGCGTGAGCTTGGGCCTACTCCTGGGAGCTGCGGGCTTTGTCATCGCCGGAATCATCTACGGGGCCTCGATCGGCGCGGTCATCGGCCTGACCTTGGCTGCGATCTGTACCTTGGCTGCCACGGTGGGTGGCCTCATGCCCCTGATCGCCCGCGCCATCAAAGTGGACCCGGCGGTTTTCTCCAACCCTTTCATCACCACGTTCGTGGACGCGACCGGCCTGGTGGTCTACTTCTTCATTGCTCGCGCCATTCTGGGATTGGGCTAGAAATGTGTTCCATGCTTCCCTGGGTCTTTATTTTTAGACCCCATCGTGCTTATGGTCAGACCACAGGGATCGAGTCTCCATTCCCGGTCCCATGAGTGATCCGGAGGTTCATGATGAAGGCAGCACGGTTTTACGACCGAGGCGACATTCGTATTGAAGAGATTCCCGAGCCCACGGTGGCCCCGGGCGAGGTGGGAATCAAAGTGGCCTGGTGCGGCATCTGTGGCACTGACCTGCATGAGTACAAGGACGGGCCCGTTTTCTGCCCCACCCACGACACCCCGCACCCCATCTCGGGTGAGACTGCTCCGGTGACTCTCGGGCACGAGTTCTCCGGAGTGATCGATGAACTCGGTGAAGGCGTGGAAGATCTCGAGGTCGGTCAGCACGTGGTGGTCGAGCCTTACATCATTGGTGACGAGGTGGACACCGGTCCTGAATCCAAGGATTACCACCTGTCTCCGAACATGAACTTCATCGGTCTCGCCGGACGCGGCGGCGGCCTGGGGGAGCGCATTGCCGTCAAGCGCCGCTGGGTGCACCCGATTTCGGACTCCGTGAGCTTGGACGAGGCCGCCCTGATCGAGCCACTATCTGTGGGATATCACGCCGTCGAGCGCTCCGGGGCCAAAGCCGGGGACGTAGCAGTGGTGGGTGGTGCCGGCCCCATCGGTTTGCTGACCGCCGCCGTGCTCAAGGCCCTTGGTATCACCGTGGTGGTGTCGGAGCTCTCCTCCCTGCGTCGCGAGAAAGCTCTGGAGACCGGCGTGGCAGATTATGCGCTGGATCCACGGGAAGTGGACGTGGTGAAGGAAGTTCAGAAGATTACCGGCGGTAAAGGTGCGGATGTCGCGTTCGAGTGCACGTCGGTTCAGGTGGTGCTGGACACCTTGATGGATGCCCTGCGACCCACTGGCGTGCTGGTCGTCGTATCGATCTGGGCGGAACGGTCCAACTTCGATATCCATAAGCTGGTCATGAAGGAGATCGACCTGCGCGGCACCATTGCATATGTGAATTCCCACCCCGCCACCATCGAGCTCGTGGAGTCCGGCAAGATTGATCTCAAGCCGTTCATCACCGGCAAGATCGGGTTGGAAGGTCTTGTGGATGAGGGGTTCGATACGCTCATCCACCGCAACGAGACTGCGGTCAAGATTCTCGTCTCCCCCTCGGGTGAAGGACTGTAAGTAGTCCTCGGCAGGCTCTAGATGGTTGCGAAAATCCCGGCTTGGCTCGCGATCGAGTCAGGCCGGGATTTTCGACGTCGCAGGGATCAGTCCACGGTCACTCGGACGGGCACCGGGGGTAGCTTCTTCACGAACGGAGCGCACATCCAGGAGGGCGACGTCCGTTGCGCGCTGGAGGCGCACCTGGCGGATGGTGAACAGCGCAAGGGCGACTGCGCCGACCGCCAGGGCGAGCACAGGAAGCAGCGAACCCTGGAACAAAGCGCTCATGGATCCCAGGCCGTAAACGATGCCTCCGAAGGCGAAGACCGAGAGCAGCACGGAGAAGGCGCCCAGGGGAATCTTGCGGGTCTCACCGGTCGTCTTGATGAGCACCAGACCCAGGAGCAGCACGAGCATCCCGACCGGAAGCATCAGGCCGAAGACCCAGCGCCAGTTCAGGGCATTGACGATCATGCCGGAGATGGTCGGGCCAATGGCCGGAGCCACTGAGATCACCACGGAGTTGAGTCCCATGATGGTGCCGCGGTGGGCCGGGGGAACGTAGGTGAGGGTGGTGGTCATCAACAGCGGCAGGATGATGGCCGTGCCGCCGGCCTGCACAATCCGACCCAGAAGGACCACGGCGAAGCTTGGCGCGAACGCAGCCATGGCGGTACCGATCCCGAACAACAGCAGGGCCGCGGTGAACAGGCCCTTGGTGGTGAAACGCTGGAGCATCCATCCGGTCGTGGGGATCACCACGGCCATGGTCAGCATGAATCCTGTGGTCAGCCACTGGGCCGTGGCCGCAGTAATGCTGAAGTCGGCCATCAGGTTGGGCAGGGCCACCGTCAGGACCGTTTCGTTCAGAATCATGATCAGAGCGGAGGTCACCAGCACGGAGATCACGGCAACGATGTGCTTGGTGGCGGGGCGCTCCGGTTCGAGCTCGAGAGCGGATCGGGCGGCCGTATCGGCTACCGCTTGGAATTGGCCGGTGGTCGGCTCATCCTGAATGTGGGCATGGGACATGCAAGTACCTGTTTCTCAGAGGGGATTACACTCAATAATGGCACTGAATGCCACTTTGGCATAAGTGACATAAAGCCGTGGGGTTGGTCACAATGGGGTGCCGAGCGTCAGGGAGGGCGTCATGGAGCATGAACCGCAGGCGGGGCTGAGGGCTCGTCGAAAACTGGAAACGCAGCGCGAGATCCATCAAGCTGCACTGGAACTTTTCGAGGCGTACGGGGTGCGGGAGACCACGGTCCACCAGATTGCCGAACGCGCCGGGGTTTCACCGCGCACGTTCTTCCGCTATTTCTCGACCAAGGAGCAAGCGGCACTGCCCGGTCAGCGGCGGATGCTGCGAGCCATCGATTCGCTTGAGATCACTGATCCAGATCCCGCGGCGGTACTCCGTGCGGTGGAAACCATGGCGGAAACGGTCATGGGTGCGGACAATGATCCCGAACTCGATGAACACCGGCGCGTGGCCAAACTGCTGGCGCGGGACGCGGATCTGCAGTCTCTGGCAGCATCGCAAGAGTTGGTCCTCCCGGTGCGCTGCGTGCACGTCTGGCCGAGCAACTACCGGAGGCAGACCCGGCCACGCTGCTGCTGATCTCCGAAACAGCGGTGGCAGTGTGGCGGGTCAGTTGGATCCGCTGGGGCGAGTTGGCCACGCGTGGCGAGACCGCCGACCCCGTTGCGGTCTACCGAGAATGCCGGGCCCGGTTACGCAGCGCCGTCGGATAGCCGCCGACGCCGCTCCGTCCCGCTAGCGAGGATCGGTCTCCTGGTGTCGGCCGCACCCGAATCTTCGTAGGATGCCGTCAACCGGGCAGCGAGGGAGAGAGGGACATGGCGACACCCCAGCAACCGTCTGTTGAACCTGCCGGTCTGTACACCGGCCTGACCATGCCGCAGTGGCGGGAAGTGATTCGTGGTTCGTTCTCGGCATTGGAAATCACTGCTCCCAATGAGGGCCAATTCCGCGCGAACTTACGCGTGGTGGAACTCGACGACGTGCATTTGTTCGATATGTCCACCGACGCTCACCGGGTGGTGCGCACTGCACAGCTGGTCGAGCAGGACCAGGGGGAGTACTTCAAGCTCAGCCTGCAGTTGGAAGGGGTGTGCACTCTCCGCCAGGACGGGCGTGAGTGCCAGTTGGAGCCCGGTGACCTGGGACTGTACGTAGCGTACCGGCCCTACGAGCTGGATTTTCGTGGTCCGCAGCACTCTATGGTTATGACGTTTCCTCGCTCCGTGGTTCACATGACTCCGGCTCAGGTGGAGATGGTCACCGCGCGGCGGATCACCCAGGACCATGGGCTGGGCCGGGTGGCCGCCCCCATGTTCCGTGATCTCGCCGAGAACATGGATCTACTTCACGGGCCCCACGCCATGCGTTTGGTCAGGAGCGCGCTGGGCATGCTTGTGAGCGTGCTGTCCTCGGACGTTCTGGAACTCAGCGAGGAGCAGCCGGGAGACCTGCTGGTCCAGCAGGCAGCGGCCTACATCGACGACCATCTGGGCGATTCTGAGTTGTCGCCGGGCACCATTGCTAAGGCGCTGTACGTTTCGGTTCGCCAGCTGCACAGCAGATTTGCGGCCCAGGACCTCACCGTGTCCTCGACCGTTCGTCTGAAGCGGTTGGAAGCGATCCGTGAAGATCTCTCGGATCCCGCGCTCGCGGACGAGACGGTGCACAGCGTGAGTTCTCGCTACGGCTTACTGGACGCAGCACACGTAAGTAAGAGCTTCAAAGCGGAGTATGGGGAGACGCCGTCGGCATATCGAAGACGCATCCTGGCCGGGGCCTGAGTATCCCGCCGGGCCCGGCCAGCATGCGTTATGACGGTTAGACCTTCAGCTCCTTGATCACGTTTCGCGCCGTGCTCAGCCCGGTTTCAATGGCGCCATCCACCACGACACCGCGCCAGCCCCGCGCCCAGTCCGCTCCCGCGAAATGCAGGCGGCTGTCGGTGGTGCGGAAGTGGTGCCAGCCGTTGGTGAACTGTCCCGAACGCAGCGTTGCCCAAGCCTGACCGCTCCACTTGTCCGCGACCCAGTCATGGCCGGTGGAGTCTACGACTTCCAGGTCAGGTCGCCATTGGTTGACGATCTCTTGCCCGTGTTTGGGGTCGTTGAGATTCACCTGATCGTGGTGGGGGCCGAACCCTACGCAAATGGTGGTGTCGTCGTCGAGAAAGAATTCGCTGCGGAAAATCGCCATCTTGGCGGGGGTGGGGGCGTAACCAAGGATGCTGTGGTGGCCCTTGATCTTGACCCAGATCTTGCAGCCGGTGGAGTTCCACTTCTTATCGATGATGTTGCGCATGCCGTCTGGAAGTGTCGGGGTGAACTCGATGGTGGGCAACGCTCCCACGGGGACCGTGACGATCACGCTGTCGCAGGAGATGCTCTCACCATTCTCCAGGGTGACCGTGGCTCCGGCTGCTCGGTGGTCAATGGACTTGACCGGGGTGTTGAGCCTGATCGGGCAGTTGAGGTCGGCCGCGATGTTCTCGTAGATGCCCCGCATGCCATTCGTGAGTTTGTACCGAAGAGTCTGTTCTTCCATGAGGCTCATTCGGTGATCGGACAGTGCCGCCCATTGTTTGGCCATGAGCGGCGATCCCTGTTCCGGGTCACCGATGTAACCGGCGGCCCAAAAGGCGTTACAGAGGTCGATCTCTTCCTGGCTGAAGGACCCATCGCGGAGGCAGTCAAGAACGCTACCTTCGTCAGCGGCGAGGAATTGCTGCCGCAGTTCTGGGGAGCTTCCGCTGCGCTCATCGAGGACATGCAGTGGTTCGTAGGGGTACGGGAAGAAATCGCGAGAGTTCTCGAAGATCTTCTGCATCGGGCGGTCGATCGCGGCCTCGAGGTCAGCTTCGGAACCGTGCTTGACCGAGTCGCCGGTGACCCAGTAGGCGTCATCACAGAACGGGCTGGGGTAGATGCTTTGGTCGTACCGGGTGATCTCGGACCACACGTGAGGCTGCATCCAATGCACCCAGGTGGCACCGAGCTCAAGTGGGCGCCCCATTCGTTCCTCGGTCCACGCTCGTCCGCCGATACGGTCGCGGGCTTCAACGATTTCCACGTCTACGCCAGCCATCTGCAGTTCTCGGGCCGCCACTAGGCCAGCGAAGCCGGCCCCGACAACTACGACGTGGGGATTGCTCATGGTGATTCCTCCAGTGAATGGGTTGTTGGACAGATCAGGAATGGGGATGGTTTGCGACTACCGGAAGTTCTTGCGACTCAGGGATCTGGTCCTCGTGCTGCATGGCCCGGTACACGTCCGGGCGGCGTCGGCGAAGGACTTCACCCCAGATCAGTCCCACTACTCCCGAGCCGATGATGATGCCCGGCATAATGGCCACCAGCGGTGATGGGCCCTCCGCCCCGATCATGAGGTCGAAGTTGACCAGGATGAGGATGGCCACGGTGATCAACCCGAGGGCCGAGACCACCGGGGCAACCACTCGCGTGCCCACACCGTGGCCGTGATGACGGCGGGAGAACCATGCGACCACGGCGATAGAAGTAATGGCCAGAAGGAAGACCAGCCCAAAAGCGGCCGCGTTGGTCAGCCAGGTGAAAAGCGTCAGAACTGGGAAAAGATCTCCCAAGGGCGATCCTGCACCGGCCAGTGCGAAAACTACGATGACCACAACCGCCACGGCAGACTGCGCAAGGGACCCCGCGAACGGGGCGCCGGTCCGAGCGGATGTCAGTCCGAGTTTCTTCGGAAGCACTCCGGTGCGGCCTAAAGCGAAGAAATACCTGGCGGCGCCGTTGTGAAAAGCGACCAGTGCGGCAAGCAGGCTGGTGATGAAAAGGACATTAGCGACGTCGGCAAGCAGAGGGCTGCGCTCCGCGAGCCACACGAAGACGAGGTCGGGCCCGAATTCTTGAGACGAGGCCACGATGCTCGAGGCGCCCACGCCTACCGAGAATGCCCATGACGAAAACATGTAAAACACGGCGATTACGGCCACTGCGACGTAGGTCGCGCGGGCCACGGTCTTGCGAGGATTCTTGGTTTCTTCGGAATAGATGGCACCCGATTCGAACCCCATAAACGCAGCGATACCGAAAGCCAGAAGTACGCCAATTCCGGGCGTGAAGAAGTTCTGTGGATCGAGAGTCTGGAACTCGATTCCCTCCGGGGCGGCTACCAGCGCCAGGATGGAGACCACGCCCACGACCAGGAATTCGAGTGCGACCAGAACACCAAGGACCTCGGCGGAGAGATCCACACTATTGACACCCAGAGCGCCAACAATCACCCATCCGAGCAGGGCGGCCAGCCACCACGGGACCGCGATGCCGAACAGCCCTGTGATCAACGCGGCCAGAGAGAAGCCGAATAGTCCATACAGGCCCACCTGCATCATGTTGTAGGAGACCAGCGCCAGGATGGCCGCTGCGATGCCCTGCCTGTTTCCCAGGCCCTCGGCCACGTATGCGTAGAACGCTCCGGCGTTCTGGACATGGCCGCTCATGGCGCCGTATCCAATGGCGAATACAGCCAGGATGAGTCCCAGGATCAGGTAACCCACGGGCACTCCGAGGAGGCCGGATACAGCGAAGCTTGTGGGCACACCGCCGGCCAAGACAGTCAAGGGCGCTGACGCTGCGATGATCATGAACACCAGGGCTGTGGTGGATAAATGACGCCTCGCGAGGCGAGTAGGTTGCTGCACGGTGAGCCTCCGATGCGGGTTTCAGCTGGGTTAGCCCATTGTTAGCCAGGTCACATCCATAAGGTGTTGTCCAGGAGTGCTCGACAGTTGTCTTTGACTGCGCGGTGCCGATCAAGGTGCCGTCATGTAAATGTTCAGGGCCCCTCCTGCACCTGGGGCCAAAACTGCTGCGCGGGCTGACAACATCAGTGCGCGTGATCCACGCCACAATGGGTACAGAGACAGGCCTTCGCCAGTCGGTGGTGGGCCGCCGTTGCAATCCAAGGAGCACCCATGAGCGCGTATCAGGAACTGTTGTCTGCCATTGAAAATCCAGCCGGTCGCGAGATTCTCGACCCGGCCACGGGGGAGCTCGTGGGCAAGGTCCACGAGTCCACGGTGGCTGAACTGAACCAGGCGATCGAAGCGGCCCGCGCCGCGCAGCCAGAGTGGGCGGCGTCGGGCCATGCCAAGCGGTCCGAGTTCCTGCATCGAGCGGCGGATGCGGTGGAGGCCAACGCGGAAGCGCTCGCGGAACTGCTCTCACGTGAGCAGGGCAAACCAATCAAGAACGGCCCCAATGCGGCCTTTGAGGTCGGTGCTTGTGCCGCATGGCTGCGAGCGAATGCGGACACCCCCATGGAGCCGGAAGTCCTCGTGGACGACGAATCCGGCAAGGCCGAACTGCACTACATGCCGCTGGGTGTTGTCGGGGCGATCGGGCCGTGGAACTGGCCCATGATGATCACCGTGTGGCAGGTCGCTGCGTCTTTGTGCATGGGCAACACGGTGGTGGTCAAGCCCTCCGAGTACACGCCGCTGTCCGTGCTGGGCCTCATTCACGTGCTCAACCAAGCGCTGCCATCGGATGTACTGCACGTGGTTCCGGGTGGCGGAGAGATCGGTCAGGCGCTGACCGAGCACGACGGCATCGACAAGATCATGTTCACGGGTTCAACCAAGACCGGTCAGGCGATTATGCGCTCCGCCGCGGATAGCTTGGCTCGCCTCACTCTCGAGTTGGGCGGTAATGACGCGGGCGTTGTGCTGCCCGATGTGGACGCCCAGAAAATCGCGGGCGACCTGTTCTGGGGCGCGTTCATCAACACCGGACAGACTTGTGCCGCCCTCAAGCGCCTCTATGTGCATGAGGACGTTTACAACGACGTGTGTGACGCCTTGGTCGCGGTGCCCAGCAGATGCCCATGGGCAATGGTCGTGAAGAGCAGAACGTGCTGGGTCCGTTGCAGAACAAGCAGCAGTACGACATCGTGGCCGGGCTTGTCGAGGACGCCAAGAATGGCGGCGGCCGCGTGCTCATCGGTGGCGATCCGGAGGCTGAGCAGGCCGGCTACTTCTATCCGACCACCTTGGTCGCGGACCTGCCCAATGATAATCCCCTGGTCGCGCAGGAGCAGTTCGGTCCCGCCCTGCCGATCATCAAGTACTCGGATCTTGACGAAGCGATCGCCATGGCCAACGGGCTGGACGTGGGGTTGGGTGCCTCTGTGTGGTCGTCCGATCCGGGCGCCGCCGTCGAGGTCGCTCAGCGGATCGAGGCGGGCACCGTGTGGATCAATAAGCACGGTGCGGTGGATCCGCGCGTTCCCTTCGGTGGCATCAAGAGTTCCGGTTACGGCCTGGAATTCGGGGTCGAGGGCCTCAAGTCAGTTGCCGCGCCCAAGGTGATTTCTAGGTAGCGGGCGACGACGCCGCTCGGTCCCACTGTCGAGGCCGGTGATCTCAGCAGCCCTGTGCTGAGGTCACCGGCTTCTTCAGAATGTCGGGTTCGTAATCGAAGTGTTATCTGACGCGTTTCACTGTTCTCGGCTAAAGGCCCTTGGAAATCCGCCATAAATGCGGATTAGCCCCTCTAATCATTCGATGCAATGTCAAAATAAATTTGATGAGGGGGCTCGTTGCCTCCGGGGTACGAGCCGCGAGCAGAACCGCATGTCGGAGGGGGTTCACGGCTTCCGATAGGGGCGGCAACATGAGAACACCTTAATGATTAGTTAACCCCGCTTTCACCTGGTGCGGTAATCCTTACGGCGTGATCCGAAAAATTCTCATGCTGCTGGGCGTCATTTGCGTACCCATCGCGCTCGCCCTCGCGAGTCAGTCCCTTGCGTCGACTGCGGAACCCCCGCGGTTGCCGCAGGAAACCATCGAAGTGCAATTGAGCGGTTCCGGAGAACCGTCTGAGCCCGCAGCATCCGCGTCCTCGTCAGCCACGCCGTCTGGTTCTGCTGAGCCCCGCGATGCGGCGTCAGTGGCACCGGATCAAGCTGAGGAATCCGACGCTCCCTCGCCTGCACCGGTCACCGAGCGCCCGTAAGTCCGGGTGTCCCCGTGCCCAACGTGGGCGAAATTCCGCAGCAGGTCTACCAGAACCCGCACCCGGTGCAAGTCCCTGGCGATGACGACATGGATGACGAGTGGGATGGGGATCTCGATGACTAAAACACCGCAGAACTCCACCATGGAAATGACCCGGGTCTCGGCCCGTTGGCGCATCGTGGGCTGGATCGTGTTGACCACACTGCTGGCTCTACTGGCAGTCACGGTCACCATGCGCTCGTTCCTCATGGGTCAGGTTTCGGAGTCCGCCAATGCTGCGATCTCGCAGGAGTTCGACGAGTTCCGGGTCTTCGCCCAAGAAGGTGTCGACCCCACCACCGCAGAACCGTTCACCTCCTTGGAACCGTTCATGCAGCGCTACCTGTCCCGGCAGACCCCGGCCACCGGTGAAGCCATCATTGCCGTGGTGGGTGACCAGGTCATGTACACGGACAACGCCCGTGACGATCCGGGGGAGTTGCTTGCCCGCGACCGGGCACGCCTGAACGAACTGGTGCAGTCCAGCGAGAATTCCGGCGTCTCGGACAGTGAGCACGGCGAAATGCGCTGGGGCAAGATGTCCGCCGGTGCCCCGAATGGTGATGAGCAGGCACCCTGATCGTCGTGCACTTCACGCAAGAGCCACGCGAAGCCGTGAACCGGCAGGTCGTGGTTCTCGTGGGGATCGCCATGGCCGGGCTCTTGCTGACGGCCGGTATCGGTTGGCTCGCGGCGGGCCGGATCCTGCAGCCCATCCGCACCATGCGTGAGGTCGCGGACTCCGTTACCGCGCAGGACCTGTCCACGCGCATTCCCGTGCACGGCCGCGACGACTTATCTCAGTTGGCGCACACCCTGAACAACATGCTGGACCGTGTGGAACGCGCCTACGGTTCCCAGCAGCACTTCGTGCTGGAAGCACAACAGCACCTGCGAGGACCGCTCTCACGCACGGCGCAGGCCATCGAGACCATGGCGACCGCGGACGAGAACCCGGCCGAGCGGCGTCGTGCGGCCAAGCAGGCCAACCGCCAGATCCGGTCGATGCGCCGCACCCTGGTGGATCTGGACCTGCTGGCGCAGAGCGACAAGCCGAACTTCGTGAAACCGCAGCGCGTCAGCCTGAAACAGCTGACCGTGGAGGTCTACGCGGACGCCGCCGAGAATAATCCCAACCGGCAATGGAACCTGGAATCCACTGCTAACGGTGAGGCCTGGGTGGATCCCGCGCGCATCGCGGATGCCATGCACCAGGTGGTGCGCAACGCGGTGGACCACACCGATCCGCAGGACCCGATTCGCGTGGGATCGACCCTCACCGATCAGGGCAAGACTCTAAGCATGTGGGTCACCAATCACGGTATTCCGCTCAACCAGGAGCAGGCCGAGGGGCTGTTCGAGGAGTATCGCACCAATTCCGAGAGTGAGGACGAGTCCGGCATGGGCCTGGGACTGGCCGTGGTGCGGGCTGTGGCAGACGCCCACAACGGCAGCGCCTGGGTTGAATCCGGGGGACCGTCCGGCACCCGGTTCGGCATCGACATTCCCGTGGACGCCCTGGCCCCACGCAAGGCGGGGGAGGATGAACAGCTCGCAGAAGAGGTGCACGAATCCATGCGGGAGGAACGATGAGTTCCTCAGCCGCGCCCTCTCCGTCGTCCGAATCTGATCAGCCGCCGGTTCGGTACGCGACCACTCCGCCCCGTCCACCCGGCTCGCGCCCAAGGACACCCCGATCACATGGGCGAAAGACAACGTTCCGGCCATCATCGGTGCGCTCCTTCTACTGGCCTTCGTGGCCTGGTGCGCTTTCGAGGCCTTCGGGCCGACCCCGGCCGCCGACGTCGCCCGGTTGCCTGCCCAGGCGCCCTCACCTTGGCCGTGTTCGCGATCGCCATTTGGCTGTGGATCTTCTCGTCCATCGGTGACACCTATGTGGCGTTGGGTGCGGCCATCGTGCTCGTGCTCACCGGCATGCTCTCGGACAGTCAGCTGTTCTCATCGCTGGGTGAGGACACCGTCTGGCTGCTGCTCGCCGCGTTCGTGATTGCTGCCGGCGTGACCGCCACGGGACTGTCCACCAGGGCGGCCGTGTACATCGTGACTGGTGCGACCGGGGTGCGGCAGCTCGTGTATTTGGTGACCGGTGTCCTGGTGGCCACGGCGTTCGCGATCCCGTCCACGTCCGGGCGTGCGGCACTCGCGCTGCCTATTTTCGTGGCCTTGGCGCAGGCGCTGCACGACCGCAAACGGCTCGTGCTGGCCCTGTCTCTATTGTTCCCGTCGGTGATTTTGTTGTCTGCGGTGGCGTCCTATCTGGCGCCGGCGCGCACATCATCACCAGCCAGATCCTGCAGACGTCCGGCTACGACGGGTTCTCGTTCACCACGTGGCTGATTTACGGCCTGCCCCTCGCGGTGATCTCCTCCTACGCGTGCGCCGAACTGATCATGTGGCTGTTCCTGGACAAGCAGGGCCGCTCGCAGAAGTTGGACGTGAGTGTTGAGAAGCTCGAGGAACACACCTCCATGCCTCTGACCGGTCCGCTCACCGTGGGGCAATCCCGCGCGGCACTGCTCACCCTGGCCGTGGTGGTGCTGTGGTGCACGGAATCTCTGCACGGACTGCATCCCGCGGTGGTGGCTCTGCTGGGTGCGTTGTTGGCCACGAGCCCCGGATACGGACTGGTCAGCATGGGTAAGGCATTGAAAACCGTGCCGTGGTCCATGCTCCTGTTCATGGCCGCGACCCTCACCTTGGGCACCGCCCTGGTGGAGTCCGGTGCCGCGGATTGGCTGGCGCAGCGCGTGCTCGGCCCGGTCTCCGGGGCGGGTGCTGCGGCGGGCGTGGTCTTTGTGGTGGTGGTCGTGGTGATGTCCACGGCAGCGCACCTGATCATTCAGTCGCGCTCGGCCCGATCCGCCGTGTTGATTCCGATCGTGGTCTCACTGGCACCGGGGGTTGGGTCGACCCCATGGCGGCGGCCTTCGTCTCCACCGCGGCTGCGGGTTTCTGTCACACCCTGACAAGTTCCGCCAAGCCCGTGACCCTCTTCTCGGACGTCGAGGGGATCGAAACCTATCAACCCAAGGACCTGCTCCGCCTCAGCGCCTTCCTGGCGCCGCTGATGGTGGCCATGGTCCTGGTCTTCTCCTTTGTCATCTGGCCCCTCATGGGCATGCCGCTGTTCCTCTAAACCCGTTTCGTTCACTCTCCACAGAAAGCGAACCCATCATGGTTTCTCATTTCCCGCAGAACATTTTGGTGGCACCCTCCGGTTTCAAGGAGTCCCTGGACTCCAATGCCGTGGCCGCCGCAATTCAGGCCGGTGTGCGCCGTGCCGTGCCCGGCGCCATGATTCGCGCCGTTCCGATTGCCGACGGCGGCGAGGGCACCGCGGAGACGCTGGCCACCGCCACCGCTGGTCACCTGATTCCCATGACCGTGACCGGTCCCGTGGGTCAGCCGGTCGAGTCCCACTACGCAGTTCTGGGTGGCTCCGCTAAGGGCACCGGGGTGGTCGAGATGGCTGCGGCGGCGGGTTTGCGGCTGGTGCCCAAGGACCAACGTGACCCGGGCGCTACGACCACGCGCGGCGTCGGCGAACTGATTGCCGCCGCGCTGGACGAGGGTCTGTTGAAGATCCTGGTCGGTTGCGGTGACTCCGGTACCAGCGACGGCGGTCTGGGTGCGCTCAAGGCCTTGGGCGTGGGCGTGCTGGATGCCGATGGCAACGAGGTTCCGGACGGCGGTTCGAATCTGGCCAAGGTCGATCGCCTGGACATGACTAATCTGCACCCGGCCCTCAAAGATGGCTCGGCCCAGATCACCCTGGCGCTGAATCCGCACAATGTGCTGACCGGGTCCAAGGGCGTGGCGCGCGTGTTCGGGCCGCAGAAGGGTGCAACGCCGGAGCAGGTCGAGCAACTCTCGGACGGCTTCGACAACTGGGCAGCCGTGCTCGGCCGCGACTGTGTGGAATCCGCTCGCGGTACGAGCTTTGCGCACGGCGTGGGCACTGGCGCATCCGGTGGTTTGGGTGCGGGCATGGCCGCGGTGGGAGCGGTTCTGATGCCGCGATTCCAGGCGCTACTGGACTCCGGTCTGGCCGGGATTGATCTGGACGATCTGCTCAGCAAGGCGGATCTGGTGATCACCGCTGAAGGTGCCATCGACTTCCAGACGCCAAGGGGAAGGTTCCGGCGGAGATTGCCCGCCGCGCGACTCTGCACGGCGTGCCGGTGATCGGCCTGGCAGGAACGTTGGGCAAGGGCTCGCGGGACGTTTACGACATCGGAATTGATGCAATCGCATCGATTGTGCCGGTGCCCATGTCGCTGCAGGACGCCGTGGCGGATGGTGAACGACTGCTCATCGAGGCCACCGAGCGGCTCATGCGCACCCTGATTCTGGGGGCGAACATCGCCGCGGCACGGATGGGACGGGACCGGTAACTTTCACCGAGCGGCGGTCCGCGAGCCATTGCTGGGCCGCCGAGAATGGACTACTTCTTTCTGGTCGCCCGTACTGCGTCCGCCACGGTCGAGCCCGGGTGCTCCTTGCGGTAGGTCTTAAGCTCCTTGGGGTCAGCATCACCGGCCGGCCCCGGGGAGTGACCGAGGCCGCTGGGTACGAGTGCCCACACCAAGACTCCACATGTGGCGGATACGAGTGCGAGCGCCGGGTTCGACGCCGCAAAGTACGCGATGACCGCCAACACAATGAATAACAGGATCAGCGCGGACGGGATGTACTTCTTCCTATCCTTTCCTTCCTCTCCGATTGGCTCCACGGTAGGTGCCGCTGGAAGGGCTGTCATTGGTCATGTGGCCATTTTTTTGGTTCGCGCGTTGGTGGGGCAGGGAGCGTCGGAATGTCGCGGGGCGCGTCGTGTTGTTGTCTACGGAAAGTATCAGGGCCGCTGCCCGCGTAGCGGCCCGGTGAAGACTGTGGAAGGACACGCATGACCACTCTTTTTGACCCGCTGAAAGTGGGCCAGTACGAACTGAAGAACCGCGTGGTGATGGCGCCGCTGACCCGTATGCGTGCCGATGCCGACGGCGTGCCCACCGACATCATGGTGGAGCACTACGCGCAGCGGGCCTCGGCAGGTTTGGTGGTCGCTGAGGGTACGTTCCCGACCGTGGTGAGCCGCGGCTACGTCAACGAACCCGGCTTGGCGACCGACGAACAGGCTGCAGGCTGGGGCCGAGTGGCGGACGCCGTACACGAGCGCGATGGCTTGTTCTTCATTCAGATCATGCACGCCGGGCGACTGGTTCACCCCGCGCTGACCGAGGGTCAGCAGGGCGAAGCACCCAGCGCCATCGCACCCGGTCAGCCGATTCACATCCCCGGCGGTAAGGAAGAGACTCCCGAGCCCCGCGCCCTGGAACTCGACGAACTGCCGCGCGTGCGTGATGAATTCGTGGCTGCAGCCGCCGCGCCGTGGACGCCGGTGTGGACGGTGTGGAACTGCACAGCGCCAACGGCTACCTGTTGCAGCAGTTCCTGACCCCCGCATCCAACCAACGCACCGACGAGTACGGCGGATCTCCCGAGAACCGTGCGCGCTTTGTCATCGAGGTGACTCGCGCGGTGGCTGAGGAAATCGGTGCCGATCGCGTGGGAATCCGCATCTCCCCGCAGCACAACGTGCAGGGTGCTGTCGAAGCCGATCACGAGGACGCTGTGGCCACTTACGAAACCCTGGTCGACGGCATCAAGGATTTGGGTCTGGCGTACCTGTCCATGTTGTACAAGGACATCGACAGTGAATTCGTGCAGGATCTGCGCACGCGTTTCGGCGGACCGTTCATGCTCAACAGCGGTTTCAGCGAGCACACGGATCTGGAAGAGTCCGAGCACATCGTGCAGGACAACATTGCCGACGCCGTGGTGGTTGGCCGGGCACTCATCGCCAACCCGGACCTGGTTGAGCGCTGGCGCGACGGCCTGGAACTCAACAAGCCGGACAGCAAGACCTTCTACGGCGGTGGGGCTCGCGGTTACACCGACTACCCCTTCGCGAAGGTGACGGTGCAGTAGGTCCTGCGCGCATCCTTGCTCCTAAGAGGCTTGGCTGTGCACGTGGTGGGCCGTTAGAGCCGCCGTTTACATCTCAGGGCCGTTGGAACCCTTTTCCAAGCGGGAAGGGTTCAACGCCCCTGAAGTGTGTTCGAGGGTTCTAGCGCCCCACCAGATGCGGCCTACTCCTCACCCAGCAGCATCCGCGCGCCCTTCTCCCCGATCATCGCCGACGGCGCGTTGGTGTTTCCCGTGGTCACGGACGGCATGATCGATGCATCGACCACGTGGAGTCCTTCCACCCCGTGCACCTTGAGAGTCGCCGGGTCCACGACCGCCATCGGATCAGTGCCCATCCTGCAAGTGCCCACTTGGTGGTGGTAGGTGGTCACCGCCCGGTCCATGTAGCGTTCTCTTCCTCCTCGGTGGCGAGGTCGGACTCGGGATAGACCTCCCGTGCACCCCAGTCCTCGGCCAACGGCGCGCTCCTGACCATCTCCCGCGCTTGCCGGAACGACGCTCGCAACGATTCCCGATCCCGCGGATCTGCGAAGATCTGCGGATCGTACTCGGCGGGATCCGCGCTGCTCGGCCCGGTCAGGCGGATGGTCCCGCGCGAATAGGGCCGCACCAGGCCGCTGTGCAGTGTGAACGCATTGGCGGGTCCGGTCATGGTGTCGTCGTACATCGGGACGCAG
This sequence comes from Kocuria atrinae C3-8, assembly GCF_000286355.1. Lineage (GTDB taxonomy): Bacteria > Actinomycetota > Actinomycetes > Actinomycetales > Micrococcaceae > Kocuria > Kocuria atrinae_A. Next base: position 37,006 of record NZ_AJXN01000016.1, read on the forward strand.
AAGTGGATGGGTTGGGTGTCCGGTCGATCCTGCTCCGGTCCCGAGCGCCAGAACAGGTGCGTTTGCGATATCGATTGCTCGTCCACCTGGTGATCGACGGCCCGGCTGGTGGCTTCCGCAATGACGGGCAGCAGCAGATGGTCGTGCAGGTTCTCACCCACACCCGGCAGATCCACGATCGGTTCGATGCCTACTTCGCGCAGATGATCAGCCGGCCCGATACCCGAGCGCATCAGAATCTTGGGGCTGTCCAGCGCCCCGGCGCACAGGATGACTTGATCGGCGCGAATCACATCGCCCGATCCGGTTTCCCTGGCCGCGGGGTCCTCTGATTCCACCCCTTCGACTTCTTGGTTGTTGCCGGCGTGCAGCTCCACACCGACCACCGCGCCGCCCCCGATCAGCAACTTCTCCACGATCGCCCCGGTGCGAACCGTGATTTTCCCCGCCTCGACCAGCGGCTTCACGTACGACGTGTAGGTGGTGCAGCGTTTTCCGTTCCGGATGGTCAGCTGCTCGTAAGAGACGCCGTCCTGTTGGTCACCGTTGTAATCGGGATTGAACTCCACACCCACCGCTTCCGCCGCGGCAATGATCGACTCGAAGATTGGGCTGCGCTTGTAGTTGCCCACCACGGGAATCGGTCCGTCCTTGCCGCGGGGGTTGAGATTGTCAGGCGACGCGGCGCCGTCGTAATTTTCCAGGGCTTCGAAAACGGGGCCGACGTCGCTCCAAGACCACCCGTCGCAACCCGCCGCGGCCCAGTCGTCGTAGTCGAGTGGGTTACCGCGTACCCAGATGGATGCGTTGAGTGCGTGGGAGCCGCCTAGGACGCGGCCCCGTGGCCAGTGGATGACCCGGCCGGAGGCGTGTTCTTGCGGGACGGTGAAGTAATCCCAGTCCTCGGCGCCGTGCCACAGTTCGCCCAGACGGGGGAGCTCTGCAATGGCGGGGTTCGTGTCCTGGCCGCCGGCCTCCAGAAGAGTCACGGTGTGACCGGCCGCGGCCAACCTCCCCGCAACGATGGATCCTGCTGTTCCTGCGCCAATCACCACGGTGTGCTGGTCGGAGTTGTTCAAATTCGTGTGTGCCATGAAGACATGATGCGCCTAAATGTGATCTGCGTCTCGTCGTTCCGTGCATGGGTTTTGGTGGTCCGTGCAGGGTGCACCCGGTGTGCCGTTAGAGCCATCGATTACACGGGAAGTGCCGTTGGAACCTTCATCCCTTGTGGGAAAGGTTCTAGCGGCCCCTGGTGTGCATCTGAGGGTTCTAATCTGCCACCAGCCGCTCCACCACCCGGAACTCCTGCATCACCACTGGCGTGCTGTCATCGAGTTGGCCGGCGGGGGAGTGGGCGGCCCAGTACTCTTCGTGGTCCCGGCGCCAGTCCGTCAACGAGGTGTGGCCCTCGCCCTCGGCAACCACATGGGACCAGGGGATATCGCTCAACGGCACGATGGTGACCGCGATGGTCTCAAGGACTGCAACGCCACGGTCATTGGAGTTCAGCAAGAGCTCCAGCTCACCTGGCTCAGGCAGCGGTTCACCTTCAACGTCGTAGTCCGAAACCAGCGAACTCGTCGCCGTCTTCTGACCGCGGAGGATTAGCAACACCAGCTGATCCCGCAGCGGCCCCGGCGGGCCGAACTCGGCGGACCTCAAGTCCTGTTCCATGCCCCAAGTATGGCGTGACGTCTCACTTCCGTTGCACCTGGTGCGCCGTTCGAACCTCCGCCTACATCTGGGCGCCGATGGAACCCGTCTGCCCAGCGGAAAAGGCTCTAACGACACCTGGAGCGCATCTAAGGTTCTAGCGACCCCTCACCTGTGAAGAAGTGCTCCACCGAACCACCAGGTGCCTGGGCCCGCACACTCCAGCGCCCCTCCACGCCCCGCGCACCATCGACCGAACCCCACCCGTGACCAACCCCTCCACCTCACCCACCACCAACCGCCCAATTCGCGCGTACCATGTGAAGCGAACTTAGAGGGATCGGTCCGCACGTGTGGTCGGGTGTGCGGCGGTTTGGTGTACCCGGAGGTTCCTTTGTCCAGCTCGACCGCGCCTCAGGCACAGAGGCCACTCTCTTCACAGAATTCGCTCGTCGAAGCAGGCGGCTGGCCGTTCCTGATCACGGCATTCATCGGCCGTTTGCCCGCGGCCACCGTTCAACTCGGTCTACTGCTCTACGTCAGTGGCGCCGGGCTGAGCCTGGGCCTGGCTGGCATCACGGTGGCGGCCGTCGGACTCGGTTCAGCGGTCGGTGCCCCGTTGGTCGGCAGGCTCGTCGACCACTTTGGCCCGTTGCCCGTGGTCACGGGTGCCACGCTCGTCCAACTGCTGAGCCTTACGGCACTACTTCTCACGGTCGTCAACGAAGGCCCCACCGCCCTCATCCTCGTGTGCGCCGCCCTGGTCGGTTCCGCGAACCCACAAGTGGGCGCGATCGCAAGGGCACACTGGTCGGGCTTGGCGCGGCGTCGTCGGCAACCGCGGCTGATCAGTCGCGCGCTGGGCTACGAAACGGCCTGTGACGAAACCAGCTTCATCCTGGGCCCCGTCATCGCCGGTCTGCTCGTTGGTCTGCTCGGCCCCAATCCCGCGCTGCTCACCATCATGGCGTGGGTCATCGTGGGCCAGGGTGCGTTCATCGTGTACCTGGCGCGCCACCGCACCGAGCACGGCGCGGCCACGGTCGAGGAAACCGCAGCGGGTGGCATCGGGGGGATCTCGATCGCCAAGGTGGTGCCGCCCATGATCGTGTGCCTGTGCGTGGGCACCGTGTTCGGCTCGACCCAGACTGCTCTGACCTCGATCAATGCGATCCGCGGCACCGAGGCTTACACCGGCATCATTTACGGCTTCATGGGCGCGGGCAGCGCGGTCGCGAGCATTCTGGTCTCCCGGCTGCCGGAGCGCTTCCCGTTGTCCTTGCGCGTGGCCATCGGCGCATCCATCATCGCGCTGACCTGCGTCGGTCTGCTGTCCCTGCCCGGCACCCCGGTAATCGCCGCACTGTTCGTGATCATCGGCGTGGGTGTGGGCACCATGCTGGTCAGCTCGTTCGGTCGCGGCGAGCGGATTGCACCCTCGCATCGCATCGCCTCGGTGATGACCATGCTCACCACGTGCCTGGTGCTCGGTGTCTCGCTGGGTGCCGCGCTGGGCGGCGTGCTGTCCGTGCAGCCCGAGCGCGGATTCATGCTCACGATGGCCGCCGCCGTGGTCGGCGTACTCGCGTCCATCGCCCTGCACATCACCAAGCCCGAGCGGCCCGCCACTCACCAGGAGTGACGACGCCGCCCGGGTCGGGTCGCGTGGGTTAGTTCAAAAGATCACGGGGCTGAGTTCTCACCCCGCGAGGCTGCGTCAGCGACGGCCCGCAGCCGAGGCCTCCTTGCGGTCCAGGGCACCCAGCTCGAGTGCCTCGGTGCGAGTGGTGTGCAGGTCGTTGATCTCGTCCAGCGAGCGGTCCTTGGTTTCCTTGGCGGTCAGTGCTGCGACTACCGAGATCAGTCCCGCGGCTGCAACGACCAGGGCCACGTTGATCCAGGAGGATCCGTCGGCGCCGGCCACGGAAGTGGCCAGGAACGGCGTGATGCCGCCGGAGATCGCAAAGCCGATCTGCGTGCCCAGGGCCAGACCGGTCACGCGAACGCGGGTGGGGAACATCTCCGCGTAGAACGAGGGCCAGATGCCGTTGGCCATGGAGTAGAAGCAGCCGGACAGCAACGCACCCAGCAGGAAGATCAGGGTCCAGTTACCGGCGGACACTGCCGCCAGGTAGGGGAACATGAAGCCCACGGCACCCAGCACACCCACGATGAACACGGGCTTGCGGCCGATCTTGTCCGCCAGCAGTGCCCACGCCGGAATGGTGAACAGTGCCACGAAGTTCGCGACCACCGAAACCCACAGCATGGTGGAGCGTTCCAGGCCCACGATGGACGTGGCAAAGGACAGCGACCAGACCAGGAACACCACGTTGATGGTGTTGACCATGGCGGCGGCGGCAATGCGGAGCACGGCAGCTTTGTGGTACTTCAGCAGGGTGCTCAGGGGTGCGGTGCGCTTGACCTCGGAGCCCTCGGCCTTGGCCTCTTCGAACGACGGCGGCTCCTCCAGATGACGGCGGATCATGTAGGCCACGAAGACCACCACGGCGGAGGCCCAGAACGGTACGCGCCAGCCCCAGCTGAACAACTGTTCTTCGGTGAGGATCAGGGTGAAGGGGATGAACACGGCGGTTGCCAGCAAGGTGCCGAACTGGGTGCCTGCAGGGTCCAGCTGGTGGTGAAGGCGCGGTGGCGGTCATCCGAGTGCTCGAGCGAAACGGAGATGGCGCTCGCCTGCTCACCGGAGGCCGAGAGGCCCTGGATCACGCGGCACAACACCAACAAGGCCGGAGCCAACAGGCCTGCCTGATCGTAAGTGGGCAAGCAGCCGACCGCGAAGGTGGCGCCACCCATCATGAACAGGGTCAGCATGAGCACGAACTTGCGGCCGTACTTGTCACCCAGCGGCCCCATGATCAACGCGCCCAGCGGGCGAACCACGTAAGCCACACCCACGGTGCCCATGGACAACAGGATGGCAACGCCGGGGATGCATCCTCCGGGAAGAAGAGATGGTTCAGCACCAGTGCCGCGGCGGTGCCGTACACGGCGAAGTCGTAGTACTCCAGAGCCGAGCCGATCCAGCTCGCGAGCGCGGCCTTCTTCGGTGTCTTGGCGGGAGTCCCGGCCGAGTGATGAGGCGGGTTTGTGGGCCCGGGGAGCTGTGTGGTGGGTGGTGCTCATGAGAAGTCATCCTTCACGGAAGGCGTGGGATCGAACGTCCCCGCTGCGACGATTGCCAAATATTGGAAACTGTTTTCAAATACTTGAAACATAAGCATGAAGTGGGTCACACTGTTCGTCAAGTACCCGACCGAAATAATCAGGAGCACGCCATGAGCCCCACCAAGACCACCGCCGCGGCGGCGGACGCGGCAGGCCCGCCTGACAAGGCGCGCCCTGCCGACCGATCCGGCACCGTGCGCAAAGGGCTCACGCTCCTGGAGCTGCTGGCCAACTATCCGCACGGGGCTACCGCGGGTCAGATCGTCGCTGACTCCGGCTACGCCTTCAGTACCTGTTATCGCTTGCTTACCACGCTCGTCGATTCCGGGTTCGCCGAGTACGACGCTGCCACCAAGCAGTACCGCCTAGGACTGCTCGTGTTCCAGATGGGGCAGAAGGTCGCCACGGCCAGGGGGTACTCGGGCGTCGCACTCCCCGTGCTGCGGAAGCTCACCGAAGCCACCGGCGAAAGCTCGCTGCTGGCCGTGTTGGACGGGGATCGTTTTCTCACCGTGCACACCGTGGACGGACCCAACCACCGCATCACCACCGATCCGGGGGACCGCGGCGAACTGCACACCTCGTCTCTGGGCCGTGCGCTGTTGGCCTTCAGCCCACAGGAGACGCGCGACGAATTGGTAGCCAGCATTGACTTGGGCCAGCGCACCGACCGCTCCCTCGCCGATCGCGAGGACCTCCGCCGCATTCTCGAGGAAACCCGCGAACGCGGCTGGGCTTCCCAGGATCAGGAACACGATGACGGCATGTGCGCCGTAGCCGTGCCGGTCATGGCCCCGGGCGGAACGCTCGTAGCCGCTCTCGCGCTCGCTGCTCCCGTTTACCGCTGCAATCTGGCCGGTCTCGAAGAAAACCTGCCCCTCCTCAACGACGCCGCCGCCCAACTGGCCTCGCAACTCCCGCAGCGTCCGTAGTCACCGCGTCGCCGGCAGACGGCTCAACGCGCCCAGTCACCTGAATTTCCAGACACCGAAACACCACGGATTCCCCGAAAGGAACCGCATGTCCGCTCGCAACGAGTCCTTCCTGATCGGTCTGATCGGTGACGGCATCACCGAGAGCCTCACCCCGCCCATGCACGAGCGCGAAGCCGATCAGCACGGTGTGCGCTACCTCTACCGCCCCGTGGACCTCACCGTGATCAACCGCCCCGGGGCGGACGTGGGTGAGCTACTGCGCGCCGGTCGGGACCTGGGGTTCAACGGGTTCAACATCACGCACCCGTGCAAGCAGATCGTGCTGGAGCATCTGGACGAGGTGGATCCCCAGGCAGCCGCGATCGGAGCCGTCAACACGGTGCTGATCAGGGACGGCAAGTTCATCGGCTACAACACTGACTGCTCCGGCTTCACGGACGGATTCCGCGCGGGCCTGCCCGGCGCCAGTCTGGAGCGCGTGGTCCAGTTCGGCTCGGGCGGCGCAGGGTCGGCGGTGGCCGAGGCGCTGCTCACCGCGGGTGTTCAGCGCCTGGATCTGATCGACGTCGACGTCGCTCGCGCGGCTCAGCGCGCCACCGCCCTGGCCGAGCGGTACCCGGCGCCCTCGTCGAAACTGTCTCACCCGAACAGGCGCCCGAACTCGTGAAGGTGGCGAGCGGCGTCGTCAACGCGACCCCGGTCGGGATGCATCACCACCCGGGCACCCCGTTCGATACCGCCCTGCTCAATGCGCGGCAGTGGGTTGCGGACGTGGTTTATTTGCCGCTGGCCACCGAACTCGTGACCGCGGCCAAGGCCCTGGGCTGCCAGGTGCTGGATGGCGGCCACATGGCGGTGGGGCAGGCGGTGGATGCCTTCAGGCTGTTCACCGATCTGGAACCGGACCGGCAGAGAATGCGCGATCACTTCCTGTCCCTGACCGGGCAGTCACCGGTAGCCGAGGAGCAGCACAAGGGAGCCGCCCTGTGAGAACTAGCATCGCCACGGTGTGCCTGTCCGGCACGCTCGAAGAGAAAATGCAGGCCGCCGCGCTCGCGGGATTCGACGGGATCGAGGTGTTCGAGCAGGACCTGGTGGTCTCGCCGTCCTCGCCCGAAGACCTGCGCGGGATGGCTGCCGAACTGGGTCTGTCCCTGGACATGTACCAGCCCTTCCGTGACGGCGTAGAGGTTGCCCCGGAGGATTTTCCCGATTCGTTGCGCCGGCTGCGCGCCAAGTTTGAGCTGATGAAGCGCCTCGGCACCCCGGTGCTGCTCATGTGCTCCAACGTGGCCACGGGGGCGCTGAACGATGACCAGGCGATCGCGGATCAGCTGCGACAGGCCGGCGACCTGGCGGCCGAATACGACATCAAGCTCGCCTACGAGGCGCTGGCCTGGGGCAAGAACGTCAACGACTGGCGCCGCGCCCACCACATCGTGGAGCTTGCCGATCACCCCGCAGTGGGCACGTGCCTGGACAGCTTCCACATCCTCTCCCGCGGGGACACCGTGGACGGGGTGGAGTCGCTGGATCCGGAGAAGCTGTTCTTCGTTCAGCTCGCGGATGCGCCGCTGCTCAAGCAGGACATCCTCTCGTGGTCGAGGCACCACCGCGTGTTCCCGGGTGAGAGGGACTTCGATCTGGTGGACGTGCTCGCCCGCCTGCATGAATGCGGCTATGCGGGTCCGGTCTCGCTCGAGATCTTCAACGATGCTTTCCGCCAGGCCGATGTTCACCGCACCGCGGTGGACGGACTGCGCTCACTGCGCTGGCTTGAGGATCAGACGGCAGATGCCGTACGTGCGGCGGGCGAGGACCCCGCACGCGAGCCGCTCGTGCTGGTGGACCTGCCCGATCCACAGCCCCCGCGAGCCTGGGACTTCGTGGAACTGCGTACTTCCAAGCTCGGCCAGACCACGCGACTGCTGCACCAATTGGGCTTCGAACTGGCGGGTCATCACCGCAGCAAAGACACTGTTCAGGCGTGGACACAGGGTCCGGTGCGCATGGTCATCGCGGAGGATCTCGAGGCCTCGCCCGCGCAACCCACCCGCCTGGCCGCTCTCGGATTCCAGGTCGACAGCCCCGACGACGCCGCCCACCGCGCCTCCCGCTTGCTCGCCCCGGTGGTTTCTCGCACCCAGCAGCCGGACGAAACCGTGCTGCACGGCGTGGTGGCCCCGGATGCCACCGAGATCTTCTTCGGTCCCCACACGGACAGCGGCGTGCCCCCGTGGTTGGAGGAGTTCGGCGCGGACCCGGCCGAGGCGACGTCGGAATCCCTGATCACCGGCGTGGACACGTGAACCTCGCGCAGCCGTGGCAGCACTACGACGAGGCCGTCCTGTTCCTGACCTCCCTGCTCGATCTGCACGCGCAGCCGGCGCAGGAAGTGGCGGGGCCGTCCGGGCTGGTGCGCTCGCAGGTCATGCGATCTGCGGACGAGACCGTGCGAATCCCGCTCAACGTGGCCCCCACCGCCGCAGAACAAGGCGCGTACACGGGAGCGGCCTACCCCGAACACGTGGCGCTGGCCTGCACCGACATTGTCGCCGTGGCTCGCCGCGCACGACGCCGCGGCCTCACCTTCCTGCCGGTTCCCGAGAACTACTACGAAGACCTCGTGGCCTGTTTCGATCTGGCCCCGGACGTGGTGGCCGAACTACGCGAGCACGGACTGCTCTACGACCGCGACGAGCACGGCGAGTTCCTGCACTTCTACACAGCGACCCTCGGCGAGGTGTTCGTGGAGGTCGTGGAACGCCGCGGCGGCTACCGCGGATTCGGCGCCCCCAACGCCCCCGTGCGGCTGGCTGCGCAGTACCGGACGTGGGAGGGAGCGGCGGGCACCATCTGATCACGGCTTACTGCACGGTAGGCCGCCGTACTCTGCAGTAAACCGTCACGAAATGGCCCTGGGTCGACCCGGCGCACCTGACAGACTGGAGCCAACCAGTCTTCGTGCGTAGAGAGCGGGATGTTCGTGAGTGATCAGCGGTCCAATCAGGCCAAGCCCGGTGACAGCCAGCCCATGGTGTTCGAGCACAGCACCGCCGCCCAGCGGGTGTTGTTCGGCTCCGACAAGGCCGGTGAATTCCTGGCCGCGGAGCTAGAGCGGTTGGGCAGCACGCGTCCCATGATCATCACGGGTGGTTCCGCGGAACAGGCCGCCCGGGACATCACCGCGCAGCTTGAGCCGGGCCTGTGGTGGAACGAGGTGGTTCAGCACGTTCCGGTGGAGCTCGCGGAGAAGGCGCGTGCGGCGGCGTCGGACGCTAAGGTCGACGCGCTCGTGACCGTCGGCGGCGGCTCGACCATCGGTCTGGGCAAGGCCGTGGCGCTCACATCCGGACTGCCGCTGATCGCCGTGCCCACGACCTACGCCGGCTCCGAAGCCACCGACATGTGGGGCCTGACCGAGAATCGCACCAAGACCACCGGCCTGGATCCCAAGGTCCTGCCGGTCACCGTGATTTACGACGCCGCTCTGTCCCGTTCCCTGCCGGTGGGCCTGTCGGTCGCGTCCGGCCTGAACGGGATGGCGCACTGTGTGGATTCGTTGTGGGCGCCCAAAGCCGACCCGATCAATCGGACGTTCGCCCTCGAAGGCGCACGCGCCTGGCAATTGCCCTGCGTGGCATCACGGCTGATCCGGATGACCTGCGCGCCCGCGAGATGGCGCTGTACGGCTGCTACCTTGCAGCGCTGTCCTTCGCGTCGGCCGGCTCCGGGATGCACCACAAGATTGCGCACGTACTGGGCGGGACGTTCAACCTCCCGCACGCGCAGGTCCACGCGACCGTCTTGCCCTACGTTCTGACGTTCAACGCGCCCGCGGTGCCGGAGGTATCGGCGCGGTTGGCCGACGCGCTGGGCTCCGACTCCAGCGATGCGACCGCCGCTCTGAGCTCGCTGTACCGCGAGATCGAAGCGCCCCGGGCGCTCGCGGACATTGGTTTCACGGAGGACGGGATCGCGGAGGCCGTCGAGCGGTCCCTGAAAGCCATCCCCGAATCCAACCCGTCCATTCCCACCGAGGAGAACCTCATGGCGTTGTTTCGTGCGGCGTTGAACGGCGAGGATCCGAGCACGTTGTCCGCGGCGGCGCAGCAGGCGTGATGGCCGCGCACGGCAACCTTCGTGACGATCCGTTCCTCACCAGGCTGGCAGAGCAAGAGCCGTCCGCGTGGTTCAACCCGGCCGTCACCACCACCGGGGCGGGGTTGGCCGCGTCGGGCCTGTCGTCGGGCATCGTGGACGACGCCGCCGCCGCGAGACTCGAGCGGTTCGCTCCGTGGATTGCCCAGGCGTTTCCGGAGACGGCGGATGCTCGGGGAGTGATCGAGTCGCCGCTTTATGCCGCGCCGGACATGCAACGTGAATTGGGCGTGACTGCGGGCCGGTTGCTGCTCAAGCGGGACGACATCCTGCCCGTGAGCGGCTCCATCAAGGCTCGCGGGGGAGTGCACGAGGTTCTCGAGTATGCGGAGTCACTGGCCATCGAGGCCGGGTTGCTGGCGCCACTGAACAGCGGCTGTGCGACCAGAAATCTGGCCTCGAACGAAGGCGCGGACCCGACCTCGTGCCTCACCACCGGCAACAATGACGATGAGCCCGGCGGCACCACGGACTACCGCGCGTTCGGTTCGGATCCGTTCCGTGAGCTCATGGCCCAGCATCGCGTGGTCGTTGGCTCAACTGGCAATCTTGGGCTGTCGATCGGCATCACCGCCGCGGCGCTCGGACTCCAGGCGACGGTGCACATGTCCACGCACGCGCAAGCCTGGAAGAAGGAACTCCTCCGCAGCTTGGGTGTGGAAGTGGTGGAGCACAGCACCGACTACACCGCCGCGGTGAAGGCAGGGCGTAAATCAGCGCAAGCCGATCCGACCACGCACTTCGTGGATGACGAGCACTCGGTCAGCCTGTTCGCCGGTTATGCCGTGGCGGGGCGACGGCTCGCGCGGCAGCTGGCGAATCAGGACTTCACCGTGGATGGGGATCACCCGCTATTCGTCTATCTTCCGTGCGGCATCGGCGGTGCACCCGGCGGGGTGGCCTACGGTCTCAAACTGGAATTCGGAGATGCCGTCCACTGCGTCTTCGCCGAACCGACAGCCGCACCCTGCATGATGCTGGGCGTCTACACCGGACTCCACGATGAGATCTCTGTGGCTGAATTAGGGCTGGACACCCACACGGTGGCGGACGGTTTGGCCGTGGGGAGACCATCAGGTTTCGTGGGGCGACGCATGCAGGGCCTCATCGACGGTTACTACACGGTGACCGATCAACGCATGAAAGAACTGGTCAAAGCGCTGTATGCAACAGAGGGAATACTCGCAGAACCCTCCGCCGCAGCAAGCTTGGACGGCCCGCGGTGGATCGCCGCCGACGCGGACTATCTACAGCGCATGAACCTCACGAACCAGCAGCTCCAGAATGTCACCCACCTCGCCTGGCTGACCGGCGGCGGCATGGTTCCCGAGGACATCCAGCGGGGCTATCTGGCCTGACGCCTGCCTGCGGACGCCCGACGGTTGGCGCCTGAGGCCCAACGCCTGACACCCGGCCATGCGCGCAGCACGAGCAGCATCAACGCCGGAGAAACACCACCAGCTTTCCCCAGGAAGTCTGCTTGCTCACACTCAGCCTCAGAAGGTGCACAGAGTGCAACAAGTGCCCTACTGTTGACACGTGAACTTTTCATGCCGGGGGGAGGCCCCCAAAGACAAACGGGGTGCTCTCAAGTGGCACAACCGGCGCGCCATCGTGATGGCTGCCGGTGAATTGGCCGACCTCCACGGTATTCAGGGGTTCTCGGTGGACGACCTGGCCAAGAAGGCGGGCGTTTCCCGGCGCACTATTTTCAACCACTTCGCATCTGCGGAGGATGCAGGCTACGAGTACCTCTCGGAACTTGTCTCGCACCTCATCGGTATGGTTTTGGCGGAACTTCCGGAGCCTTCCGAGCAGACCGAACAGACGCTGGGGCAGGTCTACCAGGACCTGTGCAAGGCCATGCGGGCTCACAGTTTGGTGGAAGCACTGCGCCCTCTGCTGTTGCAGGCAACGGATATCAAAGAATCTCCGACCGCAGCGCTCTGGAGTTTCCGAGTGACCAACGCGGCAACCGAGGAGCTGGAGAGGGTCATGCAAGAAAGGCTGCCGGATCACGGTCAGCTCGAACTGCAGCTGGTGGCCACCTCCATCATCAACTCCATGGCCGTGTGCATGGACGCGTGGCTCTTGCGTACCGGTGGAGAGCTGAACGACCAAACCCGTAGTGAGTGGAACGAACTCCTGACCGAGACCCTCAAGATTCTGGGCCGCGGCTTCAACACCTGACCTACCTGACCTTTTGTCGGCAAGCCCGCGCGAGCGGCGTCGTCGGCGAGATCCGCTACAGCGGAACGTAACTGAACATGACCATCGCTACTCACAAGTAGGAGATTCTTCGTGGCACGACTTCTCTACCGGCTGGGCATCGGCTCGGCCCGTCACGCGTGGGCGGTGATTGTTTCGTGGATCGCCGTGCTGGCCATCTCCGTGGGAGCGGTGGCGTTCTCCGGCGTGCAGCTGTCCAACGCGATCACCATCCCGGGTACCGAGACCCAGCAGCTCGCTGACCGGCTGCAGGACGAACTTCCCGAGGCCAACCAGGGCACCGGGCGCATGGTCTTCTACACCGAGGACGGCTCGGAGTTCACGGAAGAGCAGCGGCAGGGTATTGCCGACGCCGTAGCTTCGACCGAGGGCATCGACCAGGTCGACAGCGCCAGCAACCCGTTCGAGGCGCAGGCCCAGCTCGATGACGGCCGCCAGCAACTCGTGGACGGCCGGGAGCAGTTGGAGGAGGGCCAGCAGGCCATCCAGCAGCTGGAGGAGAACCTGCCTCCGGGTGCCAACGCGGACCAGATCCTGCAGCAGCGCGGCATCGACCCGCAGCAGATCCAGGAGCAGCAGGCTCAGCTGGAATCCGGTGAGCAGGCCATGGAACGCATGGGCGACTACCGCGTGGTTTCCGAGGATGGCAACTCCGCCATCTCGGTCGTGAACTTCACCGTGGATCAGACGTCCGTGACCGCGGACGCCAAGGAAGCCGTGATGAACGCCGTGAAGGACCACCCGGTCGACGGCGTGGGCGTGGACTTCTCCCAGGAGCTCTCGCAGGACATCTCGGCCCTGCTGGGTCCGGCGGAAATCGTGGGTGTGGCAATCGCTGCCATTGTGCTGTTGGTCATGCTGCGCGCCCTGGTGCCCGCCATCCTGCCGGTGCTGACCGCACTGATCGGCGTGGGTATTTCCACGGCCGCCACGCTCGCCTTCTCCGGCGTGATCGACATGATGTCGGTGACCCCCATGCTCGGCGTGATGCTTGGCCTGGCCGTGGGTATTGACTACTCGCTGTTCGTCCTGAACCGCCACCGTCAGCAGCTGCGCCGCGGCATGGAGGTCAAGGAATCCATCGGCATGGCCGTGGGCACCTCGGGCACCGCCGTATTCTTCGCTGCCTTGACTGTGATCGTTGCACTGGTGGCGCTGAACATCACCGGCATTCCGTTCCTGGGCCTGATGGGTACCGTGGCCGGCATTGCCGTACTGATCGCACTGCTCATCACCCTGACCCTGACCCCCGCGCTGCTCTCCCTGGCCGGGCGCAAGGCGCTGCCCCGCAAGCAGCGCAACGCCGCCCCCGACGAGCAGCACATCGACGAACACGACGTTCCGTTCCACCTCCGTCACCCCTGGATCACCTCGCTGCTGAGCGTGGGTGTCCTGGTGGTGCTGGCACTGCCCGCTCAGGACATGCGCCTGGGTCTGCCGGATGCTTCCACCGAAGCCGTGGACAGCACCTCGTACCAGGCCTACCAGCGCATCGCCGAGGACTTCGGCGCCGGCGAGAACGGCCCGCTCGTGGCCGTGGTCGATATGCCCGAGGGCCTCAGCGATGACGAGGCGACCGACAAGCTCAACATCGTCTCCGACCGCATTGCCGAACAGGACGACGTAGCCAACGTGCTACCCGGCGTCACCACCGATGACAACCGCACCGGCGTCATCCAGGTGATCCCGGAATCCGGTCCCGCCGATGCCGCCACTGAGGAGCTCGTCAACAACCTGCGCGGCCTCAACGGCGACGCTCTGAACGGCGAGGACGTCAAAATCGGCGTGGCCGGCACGACCGCCGCGAATATCGACGTCTCCCAGCTGCTCGGCGAGAAGCTCCCGCTCTACCTGGGCGTGGTCATCATCATCTCGCTGCTCCTGTTGCTCATGGTCTTCCGCTCCATCGTGGTTCCGGTGATCGCCTCCTTGGGCTTCCTGCTCTCGGTCCTGGCGTCGCTGGGTGCCGTGGTCGCGGTCTACCAGTGGGGCTGGGGCGGCGACCTGATGGGCGTGCACGATCCCGGGCCCATCCTGAGCTTCCTGCCCACCCTGATGATCGGCATCCTGTTCGGTCTGGCCATGGACTACCAGCTGTTCCTGGGCTCCGGTATGCGCGAGGCCTACGTCCACGGTCACCCCGCGCGCCAAGCCGTGGTGCACGGATTCAAGGCCGGCCGCGCAGTGGTCACGGCCGCGGCAATCATCATGATCTCCGTGTTCGCGGGCTTCATCTTCGCGCACCTGTCCATGATCAAGCCCATTGGTTTCGCCCTGGCGATCGGCGTGCTGTTGGACGCGTTCGTGGTCCGCATGTTCCTGATCCCGGCCGTCATGCGCATCATGGGCGAGAAGGTCTGGTGGCTGCCGCGCTGGCTGGACAAGATCCTGCCTCGCGTGGACGTTGAGGGCGAGTCCCTGGTCCGCGCCGGTGCCACCGCGGGTGCGCGGGTGGCGCGGCTGGCGCAGTTGCCGCCGGTTCGGAGTCGGGTTCCGGCTCCCATCACGACGACGCCGCTCCCACCTCGGATCGCGACGGTTCCGTGAGTG
>NZ_AJXN01000017.1 GCF_000286355.1 Kocuria atrinae C3-8
GCGCTCGCGGTCCTGCTGCTGCACGGCTGCGGTGCGAGCACGAACTTCCTGGCGGTTCGTGGCCGGGTGAGCGGCGCGGCGGGAACGAATCTGCGCGTCCTTGCCGAGCTCCTGCGCCACGGTGGACCAGCCTTCGGTCAGCCCGCGGGACAGAGTGACCACCTCGGCGACCTTCTGATCGGCGAATGCCACCCATTCCTTGACGTCCGGGTCGAGGGCGGTTTCCCGCTCCACATCGTGCGGGACGTGCAGCAGCGGGGTCGCGGTGCCCACGGTCACGGGGCCGCGCGCGGCATCCTGGAGCCGGCCCAGGGTTTCCGAAGCCTTCTCCAGATCGGTGCGCCACACGGTACGACCGCCGACGACGCCGCCCACGAGCGGGCGCTCGCCCCACGCCTCGAGCGCGGCGGCACCGGGTTCGGCACCGCGGTCCAGGTCGATGGCCAGGGCTTCGATGTCGGTGGTGGCCAGAGCTAGCTGGGCGTCTTCACCCGCATCCCCGTAGCCCACGGCGACGAGGATGTCGGGGCGGTTAGAGGGGAAGCTCAGCCGGGTGTAGGCCTTGGTCAGGGCGTCGATGATTGCCTCGCGGGGGACGTCCCAGCCTTCTGCCGCCAGGGCGTGCTCATCCAGCTCGGCCCACGGAATGCCTGCGTCCTTGAGCGCGGTGAGCAACTGGATGTAGAGATCCACCACGTCATTGAGACGATCGAAGGGCTGGGTGCCCGAAGCGTCCGTGGTTTCCGGGCGGGCCAGCAGCAACAGGGTCACGGGGCCCACCAGCACCGGGCGGGTGATCGCCCCGGTGGTGTCACGAGCGGTCACGAAGCGCTCGATCAGGCTCTCCGGGTGCGCGGACAACGGGGTGTCCGGACCGATCTCGGGAACGTAGTAGTGGTAGTTGGTGTCGAACCATTTGGTCATCTCCAGCGGCTCCAGGCGATCCGTTCCACGGGACAGCGCGGTGATCAGCTCGATGCCTGCGGGGTGTCCGGAGCGGCGGGGCGGAAACCGTCCGCGCGGAACCGGGCCGGAACCGCGCCCAGGGCCAGGGCGGTGTCCAGGGTCTGGTCCACGGCGAACGTGTCTGCGGGGATGGCGGCGTCGTCAGTGAGACCGAGGTCGCTGAGGTGGCGAACGGTGCGCTCACGCAACTGGGCGAGCGTGTCCAGAACGGACTGCGCGGGGTTCTCCGCGGGCTTGGACCAGTAGGCCTCCAGGGCCTTCTTGAGTTCACGGTTCGGGCCGATCCGGGGGTAGCCCAGGATGGTCGCGGCGGGGAACGAAGTCTTGGAAATAGCAGTCATTTGGGGTGCTCCTGAGGGTAAAAGGGTGTGTTTTGGGAAGCGACGGTCACTGAGACCGTTGCCAGAAGGTTCTGTCGGAAGGGAAATGTGGGTGCTGTCGTGACCGTGGTGCGGCCACTGACGGGCGGCGGTCAGGCCGCCGACGAGCTCCCACGGAACTCGCGGGCGGCATCGCGCACCCGGAGATGATCAAGGATGGCCAGCGGGGCGTCCGGCCGGTTGAACGTGAACAAATGAAGACCCGGGCAACCGAAGTCCAGCAGTTCGTCGATCAGGGTGAGCGTCGCCGCGATGCCTCTGCGGCGCAGTTCACCGGGGTGATCGGTGTCCAAGAATTTGGTGATCCGCTCGGGGATCGGTACGCCGGTCAGCTCGGTCATTCGCCCCAGGCGCTTGATGTCGGTCAGCGGTACCAGGCCGGCGATGATCGGAATGTGGATGCCCTCCGAGCGCGCACGCTCCAGGAACCGCACGTAGTCCTGGGCGTCGTAGAGCACCTGGGTGATCGCGTAATCGGCACCGGCTTGCTGCTTGTCCCACAGGGCGGCGAGGTCGGCTTCGAAATCACGGCCCTTGGCTGCCACGGGATAGCACGCGACCGACACCGAGACGGGGCGCTTGCCGGGGCGCTCGCACACGCCGAACTTCCGTTCCTCGACCTCGCGGATCAGTTCGACCAGCTGTGACGCGCGGTCGAAGCCACCCGGGTGCGTGACCCACTCGCCGCACCCACGGGTGGATCGCCGCGCAGGGCGAGAAGGTCGCGAACGCCGTCGTCAAGCAAATCCTCGACGGCGCGCTCCAAGCCCTCGCGATCGGTGCCACCGCAGGTCAGGTGGGCCACTGCGGGGGTCTTGGTCTGCTTGAGCAGGTGCCGCAGCGTCTCGCGGGAGACCCCGTTGGTGCCGGAGTGCCCGTGGGTGACCGAGAAGAAATCCGGACCGGCCGCGGCCATGGTGTCGATGTTGCGCCACACGGCCTCGGGATCGCGGGTGGGGTGCGGCGGGAACACCTCGAACGAGATCAAGGATTCGCGGCGCGGCCTGCGCACCAACCACGACGTTCCCGTGGGTGGCCCCGTGGTGACGGTCTGCTCCGAGACCTGGGGTGGGGACAGGGCGGGCATAAAAATACCTCCGGCGGTTCAGGACGCCGGAGGTTTCTCCGTGCGCCGTACTTGCTCGCCGTGCGGTTGCACGGCGGCCGGATCGTCATCTGGGGCACCCCGCTACGTGCTGGAGGGTTGCCGCCCGGTTAGCCAGAGCTTCACACCGGGACTCATGATCCTTGTTGCGAGAGACATTAGCACACCGTTTTGGCGGCGCAAGTCACATGTGGAAATCGGAATGGGTTAGTCAGCGCCGGTCTGCGGTGCCGTCCCGGCCCGTTCAAGACTGGTGTTCCACACGTCTTGTTGCAGGTCAGAGGCATAACTCACGGGGGAGCTGGTGCGGGGCCTCCGTCCCGCCACGTAGCGGCCCATGAGCGGTTCCGCTTCCGGGGAGGTGGCCAGCCACGCGAGGTTTTCGGCAGAGGTCTTGACCAGATTGGCGCCGGGAATCCGAGCGATCAAGGGTGCCAGTGTCGAGTAAATCTTCTGCACGATGCGGGGGTAATTTCGGGCGAGGCCGGTGTCCGGCATGAGGCCGGGATCAAAACTTGCGGCCCTCACACCCCGCTCCGCCAGGTGCGGTCGATGTCATAGGCCACGGCGATGCACGCGAGCTTGGAGGTCGAGTAGCGCACCAGGCCGTTGTCCTTGGCGTTGGGCCCGGGATCCGGAGGGCTCAAGAGCTCGTCCATGCTCGACCACCGGGCACCCGGGAAGCCGAAAGCCCGGAGACACCGCGGTGGGTTTCACTGCCCAGAGTGATCACTCGCGAGCCAGGTGTCATGCGGTTTAGTAGGGGTTCGAGCAGCACCACATGGCCCATCACGTTGGTGGCCATCGTCAGCTCGAACCGGTCCGCGGAGCGTCGCATCCGGTCGAAGGTTTGGACCCCGGCGTTGCAGATGATGGCTTGGGGGATCACACCGTCTGCGAGGAGATCTTGGCTGAAGAACTTCACGCTGGAGAGGTCGGCGAGGTCCAGATGGCGGACGTCTACGGAGGTGCCGTTGGCTGACAGCGCGTCCGCGAGTTCGCGTCCCCCGGCCACGTTTCGGGCGGCCAGAATCAGGGGAAACCCCTGCTTCGCCAGTGCTCGGGCCGTCTCGCGGCCCAGTCCCGATGTGGCGCCGGTGATCACCACGGGGGCGGTGTCGGTGGCATGTTGCTCGACAGGGGCAGGGGGCTGGTCGGGGGCCATGCTTCGAGTATCTCCGGTCCGGTGGTTGTCGGAGGTTCCGTGACAGATGTTTCTTGAAAGGTGTCTGCGGCGGCGCGAGAACGGGCCGCCGCAGACACTTTGAGGGTCTGTCGTTAGGGCTCAGTAGAGCTTGGTGGCCCCACCGTCCACGGCGATGGCCTGGCCGGTGATGAAGCGAGCGTCTTCGGAAATGAGGAAGGCCACCAACGGCGCGACGTCCTCCTGCGGGTCGCCGAAGCGGCCCAGCGGAATGTGGCTGAGCGACTTCTGATACATCTCCGGGAAAGCTTCCTTCCACTTGGCCACGCCCTCGGTCAGCGCAATGGGCATCACGGCGTTGATGCGAATGTTGTCCCCGGCCCACTCGTTGGCGACCACGCGGGTGAGCCCGCGGATGGCCTCCTTGGCGGATGCGTAGGCGGCCTGCGTCGGCTGCCCGCTCACCGCGGAGCCGGATCCGAAGTTCACGACCGAACCGCCCCGCTTGGCGAGCTCGGAATGCGCGGCCTTCATGAACTGCCGTGTGGCCCGCAGCCCCGTATTGAAAGACAGTTCCCAGGCGTCCTCGTCCAGGTCCAGGAACATGGCCTGCTTGGACGCGTGCGCGTTGTTGACCAGGGCATCCAGGTGCCCGAAGCGTTCGACGGCGGTCCGAACCGCAGTCTGCGCGGTTTCCTCGAGCGACACATCACCCGCCACGAAGACCACACTCTCGCCCAGTTCCGACTCCAATTCTTGGCCGGCCTGTTCGTTGATATCGACGGCGACGACGCTCGCTCCCCGGCGCGCGAGCACGCGGCTCAGCGCACCCCCGATACCCGAAGCTCCGCCCGTCACAATGACCACTTTGTCCTGTAGTTGCATGCTTTCAGCCTAGAAAAAGACCCTGTGAGCACCGTCCAGGATGGTGTAGAGAGGAAGTATGGACCAGTTGCCCGAAGACCTCCTTGCCGATCTCGATGTCACCGGTGTGCAGTCGCTGAGCGGTGGTGATACTGCGGCCGCCTATCGGTTGAACACCCCTGATGGGCCACTGTTCGCCAAGACCATGCTCGATGCACCGGCCGGGGTCTTGGAGCTGGAGGCCGCGGGGCTCGAAGCCCTCCGTTCGGCCGCCCCGCCCGAGCTCTCGGTGCCGCGGGTCATCCGCGTGACCGGCCAGGGGTTGGTCTTGGAGTGGATCGATGAATCCTACGGTGCGGGCGGTTCCGCGACCGAGGCGGAATGCGGTAGCGGTCTGGCGCAGATCCACCGCGCGGAAGCACCGCATGTCGGTGGGCTGGACCCTGAACTACCCCAGCGCATCGGGTCCTTCCCGGTGGACCTTTCACCGACCGACAACTGGGCCGATTTCCTGTTGCACCGCCGGATCGAACCGTTGCTGCGCACCGCCGTTGAGTCCGGAAAGCTGGACGCGGACGCGCAGGACCTGCTGGACGAACTGGCACCGCGCGCGGCCGAACTCGCCGGACCGGTAGAGCCGCCCAGCTTGCTCCACGGAGACCTGTGGGCGGGCAACCGCGTGGTGGATTCAAGTGGGCGCAACTGGCTGATCGACCCGTCCTCGTTCTACGGGCACCGCGAATACGACCTGGCCATGATGCTGCTGTTCGGCGGTTTCGGTGAGGCCTGCTTTAACGCCTACGACGACGTGTACCCGCTTGCGGACGGTTGGCGGGAGCGCGTGCCTGGTACCAGTTGCCGCCGCTGTTGGTGCACGCGATTCGTTTCGGCGGTGGCTACGGAAATTCGGTCATGAGGGCCCTCAGGCAGCTCCGATGAGACGGATTGAGACGGCGTTGGACCCGTTGACCCGGCCTTGCTGAGTCCGGCGCGCCATCTCATGACCCTTTACTGCACGGTACGCCTGGTTACGCAGCAGTAAGCCGGCACCAGATGGTTCGACATGGCTTGGCGGCCGCTCACCTAGTGAGTTGGACAGCGCCCGGGTCCTTCACGCATGATGGTAGTCAGATTTTCTAACTACTATAAAGTCGAGGTTGTTGATGGGCGAGTCGCGGTCGAGGCCCGATTTCGTCAGCCCTCAAAGTCGGCAGCTGCGTCGAGTAGTCCAGCTGAACGAGGAAATCGGCTATCAGGTCCGCCGGCTCATGAGTCTCAAGGAGACCGATTACGCGGCCATGGCCATCTTGATGCGCGAGCCCATGGGGCCCACGGGATTGGCCCGCGCTCTCCACATCACGAGTGCCGCCGCCACCGCCGTGGCGGATCGTTTGGTCCGGGCCGGCCATGCCGTGAGGGAACCACATCCGGAGGACCGCCGCCGCATGATCATCAGAGCCGTGGAATCCTCTCGCGCCAAGACCATGGAGCACGTCTATCCCATGATGAGCATGGTGGAGGACGAGTTGGAGAAGCTCGACCAGGCCGGCCGGGATGCAGTCCTGCAGTTCCTGAACGGGGCCGCCTCATCCCTCGAGTCCTACCGGGACGAACTCAAGAATCGGCCCGTGCTGGATCAGGACACCCTGGACATCTGGCAGTCCGACCGCACAGGTGAGGAGCAGGCATGAATTCCTCACGGCTCTCTCAAGTTCAACACGTGGACACCTCAGCCCTCCGGATCGCGGGTGAAGTCTCCAACGGCCTCACCTGGGGCGCATTCCGCGAGGCTGTCACCGAGGAACTGGGCGCCTACTTCGACGGACTCAAGGACACGGTCACGCAGAGCCCCGGTTTTCCCGTGCTGCGCTCGCGGGTCCAGGAACAGGTCACGGGCGGTAAGCTGCTGCGTCCTCGTCTGACCCACTTGGCCTGGCGCGCTTTCGCGGGGCACACCGAACCCATCATGCGGGGCGAAACACGCAACCAACCGGACCCGGACTGCGTCCGTTTGGCCGCCTCGTTCGAGCTGCTGCACGCGGCGCTTCTGGTCCACGACGACGTGGTGGACCGAGATCACGTGCGTCGCGGACGACCCACGGTGGGGGAGCTCTACCGCAGGGACGCGCACGAGGTGGGAGCGCCGTCGAACGAGGCGCAGCATCTCGGCGAGGCCGCGGCGATCATTGGCGGCGACCTGCTGCTGGCCGGCGCACTACAGCTGGCCACCACGTGCACCGCGGATCCCGCACGCTTGCAGCCCGTGGCCGCCGTGGTGTTCGACGCCGTGACCGCCTCGGCCGCCGGTGAGCTGGATGACGTGCTGTTGTCGATGCACCGCTACGGCCGCGAGCATCCCGCCGTGCAGGACATCCTCAACATGGAACGCCTTAAGACCGCGACCTACTCGTTCGAGGCCCCGCTCAGGGCCGGCGCATTGCTGGCGGGTGCGGATCAGGACGACGCCGCTCGGCTCGCCCAAGCGGGATCGCGGATCGGAGTGGCCTACCAGGTGGTCGACGACATCCTGGGCACCTTCGCAGATCCACACATCACGGGTAAGTCCACCGAAGCGGACCTGCGCGAGGGCAAGGCCACGGTGCTCACCGCCCACGGGATGAAGGACGCCCGCGCTCGCGAGGCGCTCGTCGATTTCTCCGCGGGACGCGTGTCGGTCGATCACGTGAAAACGGTGCTTGCGGATGCGGGCGCGGAGACCAGTGCCGTGGAGCTCGCGACCGAACTGGTCGCTCAGGCCCAGGACGCCCTGGACCAGTTGCCCCTGCCGGACGCGGAGCGCGCCGAACTCGGCGCCATCTGCCACTACGTGCTGCACAGGAGGAAGTAAATGACTCGACTCGTCACACCTGCCAGCACCCCGCTCCCGCTGTACACCCGCACCGCCGCCGCAGCTGCCGGGCAGGTCATCGGGCGCTACTCCACGTCCTTCTCGTGGGCGTGCCGCACTCTGCCGCGCGACTGCCGCCGAGACATCGCCAGCATCTACGCCTTGGTGCGCGTGGCCGATGAAGTGGTGGACGGCACCGCCTCCGCTGCCGGGCTCGCCACGGGTCCCGTGCGCACGGCCCTCGACGAACTCGAAGCCGAGGTCGAGCAGGCTCTGGCCAGCGGGTTCTCCACCAACCTGGTGGTGCATGCTTTCACCGACGTCGCACGCCGTCACGGCTTCGGCAGTGAACTGACCGCGCCGTTCTTCGCCTCGATGCGCGCGGATCTGGACGTGGCCGAGCACGATCCTGCCTCGCTGGAGACCTACATTTACGGGTCCGCCGAGGTCGTGGGACTCATGTGCCTCGAGGTGTTCATGGACCTGCCCGGAACCCAGGCGGACACCCCCGAACAGCGCGAGATGCTGCGCGCCACCGCTCGCAGGCTGGGTGCGGCATTCCAGAAGGTCAACTTCCTGCGCGATCTGGGCGCCGACCACGACCAGCTGGGTCGCACTTACTTCCCGGACACCGATCCCGCCGATTTCGGCGAGGCTGAGAAAAACGCGTTGCTCGCGGATCTTTACGCGGATCTCGACGCCGCCGTGCCCGGCATCCTGGCGCTCGACCGGCGCGCTCGCCGGGCGGTGCTGCTGGCCCACGGGTTGTTCCACGAACTCGCCCGCAGGATTGCGCCGTTCCCGCGGCGGAGCTCACGCAGCAGCGCATCAGCGTGCCGACCGCAGTCAAGGCGCGCATTGCCGCACGCGTCCTCACGGGATCGCGCAGTGCACCCCGTTTCGAGACCGACAGCGAGTCGCATGTCGGGTCCCGTGCCGACCGGAACGCGAGCGAAGACTCGGTTCCTGAAACTGGATCGCGAGGTGCCTCATGAGCCGCACGGTAGTCATCGGTGGCGGGTTCGCGGGCCTGGCCACGGCCGGTCTGCTGGCCAAGGACGGCCATGACGTTGTGCTCCTCGAGCAACAGGAGACCCTGGGTGGGCGCTCCGGGCGCTGGTCAGCGCAGGGTTTCCGGTTCGACACGGGTCCCAGCTGGTACCTCATGCCCGAGGTGATCGACCGCTGGTTCCGCCTCATGGGCTCCAGCGCGGACCAGGAACTGGACCTGCGTCAACTGACCCCCGGTTACCGCACGTTCTTCGAACAGCACCTGGACTCCCAGCCCGTGGATGTGGTGGCCGGTCAAGCCGAAGACCTTTTCGAGCAGCTGGACCCGGGTTCCGGTGCTGCCCTGAAGCGCTACCTCGATTCCGGTGCCGAGGTCTACGAGCTGGCCAAGAAGTACTTCCTGTACACGAACTTCACCAAGCCCCTCGAGCTCATGACCCCCGAGGTGCTCAAGAACCTGCCCCGACTGGGCGCGCTGCTGAGCGACTCGATGGAGGGCTACATCGCCAAGCGGTTCCCCGAGCCGCGCGAACGCCAGATCCTGGGCTATCCCGCGGTCTTCCTGGGAGCTGCTCCGGACTCCGCTCCGGCCATGTACCACCTGATGAGTCACCTGGATCTCACGGACGGCGTGCAGTACCCGCAGGGCGGTTTCGCCGCGCTCGTGGACGCCATGGAACGCCTGGTGCGAGACGCCGGAGTGGAGATCGTCACCGGTGCCACGGTCACCGGTATCGATGTGAGCTCCTCCGGCCAATTCCCGCCTCGAGTGGGACGCCGCCGCGGCACCGTCACCGGGGTGCGTTACCGCCTCGAAGACGGGACGCAGGAGCGGGAGGCCGCGAGCGTCGTCGTCGGCGCGACCGATCTGCACCACCTACAAACTGAATTGCTCCCGCAGCCGTTCCGCGCGCCCGAATCGCGCTGGAAGCGCCGAGACCCGGGACCCTCCGGGGTGCTCGTGTGCCTGGGCGTGCGCGGAAAGCTGCCCGAACTGCTCCACCACAATCTGCTGTTCACGGCGGACTGGCCGGACAATTTCGCGCGCATCGCGGAGGGCAAAGAACTTGCGGACGAGACATCCATGTACGTGTGCATGACGTCCGCTACCGATCCGGGGTCCGCCCCGGATGGCGACGAGAACCTGTTCATTCTGGTTCCGTCACCCGCCGTGCCCGACTGGGGGCGAGGAGGAATCCACACGGCCGAGGTGAACCAACCCGGTTCACCGCAGGTCGAGAAGGTGGCAGACGCCGCCGTGGCCCAACTCGCCCGATGGGCAGGCATTGAAGACCTGGCAGAGCGGATCGAGGTACGCAGAACCTACGGTCCCGCTGATTTCGTGTCCAACGTGAATGCGTGGCGCGGATCTCTGCTTGGCCCCGGGCATACGCTCACGCAATCGGCCCTGTTCCGGCCGGGCGTGGACGACAGGGGAATCAAGGGGCTGTACTACGCGGGTTCGTCCGTGCGGCCGGGAATCGGGGTACCCATGTGCCTCATCTCGTCCGAAGTAGTACTTGATGCAGTTCGGGGGACTGCGCCCGGGGAGAAATCTGCGGCGAACACTGCGGCCGGTCTGATCCAGACCCGGCCGTGGGCTCGCCATCCCGACCCGCCACCCATACCGTCGATGCCGGGGAGCGCACCGACTGATGTACCTCTTGATGCTGCTCGTGTTCATCGGCTGCTACACCCTGATCGACCGCCGCTGGAACCTCTACTTCTGGTCCGGTGCCCCGCTGCGAGCGTGGGTCGTTCTGATCGCGGGCGTGCTGTTCTTCCTCGCGTGGGACGTGGTGGGCATCATCAACGGACTCTTCTGGCACGGCGGGAATTCACTCACACTGGGGATCTTCGTGGCCCCTGAGCTGCCCATCGAGGAGGTCTTCTTCCTGGCCTTCCTCTGCTACCAGACCATGATCTACATCTTGGGCGCGCCCGTGCTGTGGCGCTGGTTGCGCTCGCGGTCGGGTGCGTCGCGCGGTTCGTTGGTTGACCGCGACGCTGTGGGACAACGACGTCGCTCGCGGGCTTCCGCAGCGGACGGTACCTTCTCCGCCCAGGGGTCGCGCGAACCCAAGGGGGACCGGCCGTGACGTACTGGGACGTGAACTTCATTTTCTTGGGCCTCGCCGCGCTGGTGCTGATCGTGGCCGTGGTGCTGCGGAAGCCCGGCCCGCTCTTCTGGGGCGCCTTGGGTGCCTCGACCGTGCTGCTGTTCGTGCTCACCGCGGTGTTCGACAATCTGATGATCGCCGCGGGCATCATGACCTACACGGACCAGAACATCTCGGGCGTGCAAGTGGGTCTGGCCCCGCTCGAGGACTTCGCTATCCGCTGGCCGGGGTGCTTCTGCTGCCGGGGCTGTGGTTGCTGCTGGGTGGTTGGGTGGATTCTCACCGGCCCTCGGGGCGTGCTTCCGAAGGTGTTTCCACAGAAGGCGAGCCGGGCGCTCACTCGGATCGCCGTTCCCACCATGACGACCCCGCGGGAGATGCGTGATGAGCAAACTGTTCTGGGCATCCCGGCCGCTGAGCTGGGTCAACACCGCCTATCCGTTCACCGCAGCGGTATTGCTGACCGGGGGACTGCGTGGTGGCTCGTGGTGCTCGGAACCGTGTTCTTCCTAGTGCCCTACAACCTGGCGATGTACGGCATCAACGACGTGTTCGACTACGAATCCGACCTCCGCAATCCCCGCAAGGGAGGCGTGGAAGGCGCGGTCGTGGACAGGTCCGCGCGGCGCTCGGTGCTGCTGGCCTCGTGCTTGGTGCCGGCTCCGTTCGTTCTGGTGCTGGTCGGCTGGGCTGTAATGACCGGGAACCTGCTGTCGATCGCGGTGCTCGCGGTGTCTCTGTTCGCGGTAGTGGCCTACTCGTGGGCGGGACTGCGGTTCAAGGAGAAGCCGTTCTTGGATGCGGTGACCTCATCCACGCACTTTGTCTCACCCGCGGTCTACGGGCTGGTACTGGCGGGCGCGGATTTCACGCTGGGGCTGTGGGGCCTGCTGGCCGGGTTCTTCCTGTGGGGCATGGCCTCGCAGATGTTCGGGGCCGTGCAGGATGTGGTTCCGGATCGTGACGGCGGGCTGGCCTCTGTGGCCACGGTGCTCGGTGCCCGACCACGGTGTGGGTGTCCGCCGCGCTGTATGCCGGCGCCGGGTTGCTGATGCTCCTGACCGACTGGCCGGGTCAACTGGCTGCGCTGCTTGCGGTGCCGTATCTGCTGAACGTGCTCCGCTTCCGTACCGTGACCGACGCCGATTCCGGCCGAGCCAACGCCGGATGGAAGACCTTCCTGTGGCTCAACTACCTCACCGGCTTCTTCGTGACCATGCTGCTCATCTGGTGGGTCGCGGTCCGGTAACCCTGGGCCACCTCGGCCGGCGCTGAAGCTGCTGGCATGGACGTCCGGCCCGTTGCCCACTCGTAACCATTTCATCCCGCCTTACTGCACGGTAGACCTGCTTACCGTGCAGTAAGGCGGGATCATTTGGTCCTGCCCCTCGTCGGTCCGGCGACCTTTCCCGCCGCCCCCATCGAACCCGCGCGACCCAGCTCTTGACGGCTCATCGGTTAAGTGGTTAATTAGTGGAGTAAGGAACCAAATAACTAGAGGAGGTGTCATGACACCGAGACAAGATGGTCGCCCGATCTTCATGGTCCTGGCTGACCAGATTGCGGACGACATCCTCCAGGGCAATTACCCGGTGGACTCGGCTGTGCCCTCCACCAACGAGCTAGCGGCGTTCTACCGCATCAACCCCGCAACGGCAGGAAAAGCGCTGGGGCGGTTGGTCGACCAGGGAGTCCTGGTGCGGCGTCGTGGAATAGGAACGTTCGTGGATGCCAACGGTCCCGAGATTTTGCGAGAGCAACGCCGCAAGGCGTTCGACGAAGACTTCATTCGCCCGGCAGTGGCCGAGGCACAGCGACTGGGTTTGTCCCTGGACGACATGGTTGCGCTCATCAGAAAGGACACGCCATGAGTTCCCAAGCTCAACAGGCAGATCGCCGAACCGGTGCTCCGTGGGACACAGGTCAGCAGGGCATCCAGATCCGAAACCTCAACAAGTCGTTCGGTAAGAAGCACGTGCTGCATGACATCACCGTGAATTTCGCACCCAATCGAGTGCACGGCCTGCTCGGGGCGAACGGCGTGGGCAAGACCACGCTGATGTCGGTGATCCTGAATCACAAGTTCCGCAGCTCCGGTGAGATTCTCATCGACGGTGAGGACCCGAGAGAAAACGCCAAGGTCTTGGAACGCACGTGCTTTATTCATGAAGACCAGAAGTTCCACGACGACGACACTCCCGCCTCGTTGCTGCGCATCCTGCCCACGTTCTACCCCAACTGGGATGCCGAGCTGGCCGAACGATTGGCGAAACGGTTCCATCTGCCGATGGGCACGCGTGCCGTGAAGCTCTCACGTGGTCAGCGCAGCGCGTTGGTCATCGTGATCGGGCTGGCGGCACGGGCGCCGTACACCTTCATGGACGAGCCCTACCTGGGTCTGGACCCCGGTCACCGCGCTCTGTTCTATGAAGAGTTCGCGCGGGCCATGGCCGAGCACCCCCGCACGGTCATTCTCTCGACGCACCTGATCGACGAGGTCTCCGACCTACTCGAAAACGTGGTGATGCTCGAGGACGGGCGGGTCACCGTGGACGCGGACATCGATCAGGCCAGGGACAGCGCGTTCGTCCTGCGAGGCCTCGAGCCCGTGGTTCGTGAACTAGCCGGTGATCGCCAGATTCTCCGCGAACACCGCCTGGGCAACATTCTCTCGATCACCGTGGACGGCAGCGCCACCGACGACGACTACCGTCGCGCCGATGAAGCCAACGCGTCCGTCGAACCGGTCACCTTGCAAGAACTCGTGGCAGCACGCGGTATGCGCGGCTCGGACAACGCAGAAATGAGCTTGTGATGCAGTACGTACGCAGAAATCTCGCGCTCTACCTGACCAACCGGGTCAACTCGTTCGTGATTGCGCCGGCGATCCTGCTGATGGTGGCCGTCATCATGATCATCATCGGTCTCATCATTGGCATCCGCACCGGTCTGCCGCTGCCGTCCGAGGTCAGCGAGGGATTCAAGTACAACCAGGCCATCTTCTGGGCGATCCCGGGCTTTCTGATCTCTCACGGTGCGCTGACCGCCAATCGCGGTTTCGCCGGATCGTTGGCGTTCGGTAGTACCCGACACAACTTCTGGGCCGGAACGGCACTGGGATTCGTGATCACGTCACTCGTAGTCGTGGCGGTGGGCCTTGTACTGCTGGCCATTGAATCCGCTACCGGTTACGGCGTGGGCGTCAGCTACTTGACCGTGACGGCCATGGACAACGGCAACCCGTTGATCGTTGCCATCTCCCTGTTCCTCATGTGCCTCATGAGCTTGTTCGCGGGAATGGGTTTCGGCGGCATCTACCGTGCAGCCGGAGTCGTCTGGACCGTGATCTCGGTGGTCGCCGTGGTGCTGCTGCTCCTCGGGCTGATCGCAGCGGTCGTAGCCTGGCCGGACTTCTGGGTCGATCTCGTGGGCGAACTCGGACGCTGGACCATCCCGCTGGGTCTGCTGATCGTCACGGTGATCGCGGCCATCGCCAGCCGAACCGTGGTGCGGTTCGCGGAGATCTAGCCGCAACCCCAGCCACGCACCCGCCGACGCCGCTCGCTCCCCTTCCCGGGGCGGGCGGCGTCGGCGCTGTGTGGGAACCATTCCCTGACGCCTTACTGCTTAGTAGGCCGCCTTACCGTGCAGTAAGGCGTCATCAAATGGCCGGTCGTGGAGGGCCCCGCCGGGTGGCTGGCATCATGGGAGCCATGAGCCGTTCCGCATTCACCACGCACACCGCACACGTCAACGACATCGACCTCGCCTATACGGATGAGGGCCAGGGCACCCCGCTCGTGCTGTTGCACGGCCACGCCTACGACCGCTCCATGTGGGACGGCCAGGTCAAGACCTTCAGTGAGCAGGCTGGCGCGTGATTGCCCCTGACCTGCGAGGTTTCGGTGTTTCCGAGGTGACCCCCGGCATCGTGTACACCGAGGAATTCGTGGCGGACGTGATCGCTCTGCTCGACGAACTCCAGGTCCAGCGGGCGGTGCTGTTGGGCTTCTCGATGGCCGGCCAGGTGGCCATGCAGTTGGCCGAGTCCCACCCGGAGCGCGTGAGTGCCTGATCATCAACGACACGGTGCCGCAAGCGGAGGACGCGGCGGGGCGGCGTCGTCGTCACGTGGCCGCGGACGGAATCGTGAGTGGCGGCATGGACGCCTACGGCGAGGCCGTGCTGCCCAAGATGATCTGGGAAGAGAACGTGGAGCGCCTGCCGAGGTGGCCCAGACCGTGCTCGAGATGATTCAGGCGTCGCCGCTCGAGGGCGCCACGGCAGCCATGCGCGGCCGCGCCGAACGCAACGACTTCACGGAAACGCTCAAGAACTTCGATAAGCCCGCCCTGGTGATCGCCGGCGACAACGACGCCTTTGACGGCGGCGCAGCCCAGCGCATGGCCGAGCTGCTGCCCCACGGCGAGCTGGCCGTGATCAGCAACAGCGGCCACACGCCCAACATGGAGAACCCCACCGAGTTCGACGCCGCTCTGGGCGCCTTCCTGAGCAAGCTCGCCTGAGGTCTACTTCTTCCAGGCGTTGGCCAGCAGCTCCATGCCCTTGAGGACATCCTCCTGGCGGGTGGCCACGGGGGAGATCATCAGTTCATCAGCGTCCGCGTGCTGGGCGAAACGCTCGAGGTAGTCGACCACGGTGTCAGGGGTTCCCACCGCCATGTACTTGAGCATGTGCAGGATCTGCTGTGCGGCGGGGGAAGCCATGACCATGTCCATCTCGTCTTCGGTGAACTCGCGACCGCGGCCCACCATCATGCGCACGCGGGCGCGCTGGGTGGCTTCGAGCTGGCGAGCGGCGTCCTCGGGATCTTCGGAGACGATCACGTTGACCGCGGCGATCACGTACGGCTCGGCCAGCTGCTCGGAGGGCTGGAACTGGGTCCGATAGGTGTTGACCGCGTCCACCAGGCATCCGGAGCGAAGTGCGAGGCGAACCCGTAGGTCAGGCCGTACGAGGCCGCCAGCTGCGCACCGAACAGTGACGATCCCAGGATGGTCAGCGGCACGTTGGTGTTGGCGCCGGGGGTGGCGGCGACGCCGGGGTGCGGGAGTGCCGGACAAGTACCCCTGCAGCTCCTTGACATCCTGCGGGAAGCTGTCCGCGGACTGCGGCGAACGGCGCAGGGCCTGCAGCGTGCGCTGATCGGTTCCGGGAGCGCGGCCCAGGCCCAGGTCGATGCGTCCCGGGTAGAGCTCGGCCAGGGTGCCGAACTGCTCGGCAATCGTGAGGGGAGAGTGGTTGGGGAGCATCACGCCGCCGGCGCCAACCGAATCGACTCGGTCTTGGACGCAATGTGCGAGATCAGCACGGCAGGTGCGGAAGACGCGATGGTGGGCATGTTGTGGTGCTCCGCATACCAAACACGCGTGTAGCCGTGGCGCTCGGCCTCCTGCGCGAGGGTGACGGAATCCGCGAAGCTTTCACCCACGGTCTGGTTCTTGCGGACGGTTGCGAAATCAATGACGGACAGCGGCTGACGCACGTAAAACCTCACTTCTTGACGATGCTTTCTAGGGGAAATAACGGCGTGCGTGGCCTACTAATTCCCCGCTGCGCCGCTGTTAGACTCGGCGACGATCCGCCAGTCAACTGCGTCCATGGGGAGGGTGCATGAGGTCCATCGTGCGCAGTTCCGCTCCCCGGGCGTCGGCGGAAGCGGCGCTCCATGGGTAAGCACGCGGACCGCAACCCGCGCTGGAGCGTGTCTCGCGCGGCGGTGCTGGTGACCGGGCTGACCGCCTTTTCTGTGATCCTCGGTTTCGGCCGAGACATCGTGATCGCCGCGGTGTTCGGCGCCGGCGCGGGGCTGGACGCTATCTGGTCGCCCAGGGCCTCATGAACGTGGTGCTCGCACTGATTGCTGACGCCATGGCCCGCTCCGTCACCCCGGTCACGGCCCGTCAAGCGGCCGAGGAAACCGGAAAGTGTTCCGGCCATCGCAGCTTCAACGTGGCGCTCACGGTCACCATGGTCATCCTGGGCGTCATTGCAATCCTTGCGGGGATTTTCACCGGACCGGTCACCGCCGTGATCGCACCGGGATTCGGACCCGAGCAGACCGAGATCACCGAACACCTCATGCGAATCGTGCTGCTGGCCACGGTGTTCATTGCAGGCACCAACCTGATCGCCTCGCTCGTGCAGGCCCACGGCCGGTTCGCGTGGTCCGCGCTGGAGGGTGTGCCCTTCAACATTGTGATGATCGCCGCTGCCGGGTTGTTCGGGCCCGTGTACGGCATCGAAGCCCTCGCGTGGGGCTTCGTGATCGGCTCCGCGCTGCGTCTGACCTTCCAGATCCCGCCGC
Organism: Kocuria atrinae C3-8; assembly: GCF_000286355.1. Taxonomy (GTDB): domain Bacteria; phylum Actinomycetota; class Actinomycetes; order Actinomycetales; family Micrococcaceae; genus Kocuria; species Kocuria atrinae_A. Next base: position 16,767 of record NZ_AJXN01000017.1, read on the forward strand.
TGCGAGCGGTGGGCACCAAACTGCGACCGAGCTTCGACCTCAAGGACCCGGTTTCCGGGAAATCGCGCGCTTGGCTCCACCCATGCTCGTGGGCACCGCGCTGACCAACGTGAACACCATGGTGGACCGCGCGGTCGCCTCGAGCCTGGACGAAGGCAGCATCACCGCGCTGTCCTATGGTTGGCGTCTGGTGCACCTACCCGAGACCCTGTTGATCGCCTCGTTGCTGGTCCCGCTCTATCCCGCGCTGAGCGCATCGGCCAAAAACGTTCCGGAGCTGCGCCGCCTCGTGGGCAGAGGAGTGTCCGTCACGGTCACGGTGCTCACGCCCATGTGCGTGGTGCTCGCCGTGGGCGCCGTCTCGGTGGTCGATCTCGCGTTCGGATACGGCGCGTTCGACGACGCCCAGGTCGCCGTCACCGCCACGGCCCTCCTTTGGTACACGCCCGCGTTGCTGGCCCTGGGCTGTCGGCAGGTCATCGTGCGGGCCTCCTATGCGGTGGGGGACTCCCGGTCCCCGGTGACCATTGCCATCATCGCCATGGTCATCAATGTGGTGGGTGACGTGGTGCTCGGCCCGCTCATGGGGGTTGCCGGAATCGCGTTGGCCACCACGGTGTCCTTCATCTTCGCCGCGGTGGGCAACGGGTGGTTGCTGTACCGCAATCACAACGGCCTGAACCCGCGCCTGATCAGGGGGCTACTGATCCGTGCGGCGTTCTTGGCCGCCCTGGCCATCGTGGGCGCGTTGGCGCTCAAGACATTCGTGGTGGGCCTACCCTCGATCGTCGTGCTGGCCACGGTCACGGCCGGAGCCTTCACCGTGTACTTTGCGGGTCTGGTGCTCATGCGTGCCCCCGAGCGCACGGTGGTGACCGAGATGATCGGGGCCATGCGGCGTCGTCGGCGCTAGGAAACGGTCAACTAGACCTTGCCTGGCACCAAACTCTGAAGTCGCTGCGAGACCAAATAACCGGCGGGCGCGGGATCCTTGGGGTCCCACACACTGTGCCGGGCGCGCAGGCCCCAGCGCAGGCTGTCAACGACGTCGCTCGCGAGCCCGCCGCGGCGCTCGCGGACCGCGCGGCGCAGATC
>NZ_AJXN01000018.1 GCF_000286355.1 Kocuria atrinae C3-8
CTGATGTTCCGCAACAACGTCCCGGACATGCACGACATGGTCGAGGGCGACATCCGTTTCAGCGAGCACTTCGGGATGGAGATCTAAACATGCGAGTTCCTTTGTCATGCTGCGCGAGTACGCGCCCGTACCCGAGAACGCCACAGCCGAGGACGTCCTGGCCACCCTGGTCAAGGTGGGCCTCGAAGAAGAAGACATTCACCGCCCCACGGATGAGCTGTCCGGGCCCATCGTGGTGGGCCAGGTGCTCACCATGGAGCCGGAAACCCACTCCAACGGCAAGACCGTGAACTGGTGCACCGTGCGCGTGGTTCCGGAGGGCCAGGAGCAGACCCTGACCGGCAAGGGCATCGATCCGTCCGGTGTGCAGGGCGTGATTTGCGGCGCCCACAACTTCACCGTGGGCGACAAGGTCGTGGTGACCCTGCCCGGTGCCGTGCTGCCCGGTGACTTCAAGATTTCCGCGCGCAAGACCTACGGACACACCTCCGCCGGCATGATCGCCTCGGTGCGCGAACTGGGCATCGGTGACGATCACGACGGCATCCTGGTGCTCTCCACCCTGGGCCTGGACCCCGAGCTGGGTTCGGACGCCATGGAATTGTTGGGCCTTTACGACTCCGCCGCCGAGATCAACGTGACCCCGGACCGCGGGTACGGTTTCTCCCTGCGCGGTGTGGCCCGCGAGTACTGCCACGCCACGCGCTCGCCGTTCACCGACCCCGTGGCCGAGCTGGCCACCCATGTTCCGGCGGCCAATGACTCGGGCTTCTCGGTCGCGCTGGCCGACGACGCCCCGATCAACGGTCGCGCGGGCTGCACCCGGTTCGTGACCCGCGTGGTCGAGGGAGTGGATGCGACTGCACCCACCCCTCCGTGGATGTCGTCCCGCTTGCGCCTGGCCGGGATTCGCTCCCTGAGCCTGCCCGTGGACATCTCCAACTACGTGATGCTCGAATACGGCAACCCGATCCACAACTACGACCTGGACAAGCTCCAGGGCGGCATCACGGTGCGTCGCGCCCAGCAGGGTGAGAAGCTCACCACGCTGGACGACAAGACCCGCGAGCTCGACTCCGAAGACCTGCTCATCACGGACGAGTCCGGTCCCATCGGCATGGCCGGTGTGATGGGCGGCGCCACGACCGAAGTCTCGGACTCCACCACGCGCATCCTCGTGGAGGCCGCGCGCTTCGACGAGATCTCGATCGCCCGCACCGCGCGCCGTCACAAGCTGCCCTCGGAGGCGTCCAAGCGCTTCGAGCGCGGCGTGGACCCGCAGGTGGCCCCGGTGGCCGCTCAGCGCGTGGTCGACCTGTTGGTCGAACTCGCCGGTGGCACCGACACGGGTGCGGTGACGGACGTCGATCAGACCGTGGCTCCCGAGTCCATCGACCTGCCCGCCGGATACGCCGAGGCTCGCGTGGGCGTGGACTACTCGCCCGAAACCATCGAGCACTCGCTGGGCGAGATCGGTGCCGAGGTCGTCGAGACCGCGGACGGCTGGACGGTGACTCCGCCCACGTGCGCCCGGACCTGAGCGACAAGGAAGACCTGGTCGAGGAGATCGCCCGCCTGGACGGGTACGACAAGATTCCCGATCGCCTTCCGGTCGCCCCTCCCGGCCACGGCTTCACCCGCTGGCAGGCCGCACGACGCCGCGTGGCCAACTCCCTGGCCGCAGCCAGCCTGACCGAGGTGCTCAGCTACCCGTTCGTGTCCCAGGACGAGAACGACTTGTGGGGTTCGGCAGAGGCGGGCACGTCCGTCGAGTCGGTCAAGCTTGCCAACCCGATCAGCGAGGCCAAGCCGTTGCTGCGCGTCAGCATCCTGCCGGGTCTGCTCGAGGTGCTCAAGCGAAACCGCTCCCGCGGGTTCCGTGATCTGGCGTTGTTCGAGTCCGGTCACGTGTTCCTGCCCGAGGGCTACACGCCGGACACGCAGCCCATCCCGCCGTTGGGCGAACGCCCCTCGGAAGAGGACTTGGCGCGCCTCAACGCCGCCATTCCCGATCAGCCGCGCAAGCTCGCAGCGGTGTTCACGGGCAACGACGCCGCCGCGGGGCCCTGGGTCGCGCCGCGTCGCCTGGATTGGCAGGACGCTCTGGACGCCGCCATGCTCGCCGCGGATGTGCTGGGCGTGGAACTCACGGTCTCGCAGGGCCAGCACCAGGCGTTCCACCCGGGTCGTACAGCCACTCTGAGCACCTCCGACGGTGCGGTGATCGGCATTGCCGGCGAACTGCACCCCAAGCTCGTGGCGGCACAGAACCTGCCGGAGCGCACGTGCGTCATGGAACTGGACCTCTCGGCCTTGATCGAGCGGGAGATTCCGTCCGTGGTCGCCGAGTCGATCTCGGGATACCCCGCGGCTACGCAGGACGTGGCTCTCGTGGTGGATCAAGATCTCCCGGCGGCGGAACTCCTGGAGACTGTGGAGAACGGTGCAGGGGAGCTGCTGGAAACGGCCAACGTGTTCGACGTGTACTCGGGCACCGGTGTGGAGGACGGCAAGAAGTCCGTGGCGATTGCCATGCGATTCCGAGCTTCGGACCGTACCCTGACCGCCGACGAAGCATCAGAGGCCCGCACCGCGGCCGTAGCCGCTGCTGAAGCAGCTCACGGCGCGCAACTGCGCGGCTGACCCACCAGAAGGAGAATCGTTGTCACACGACGCCCAGGAGTTCTTTGATTTCGACGAGCAGGATCAGCCCCGGCGTACCAGAGCCGGCGGCTGGCGGATCGTGCTGGTCGTCCTCCTGGGTGTCGTGGTGTCACTGATTTTTGCCGTCGCCTCTCTACTGGCCTTTGACAAAGCGGGCCGACTCGCGGAGTGGGCCGGTCATTCCATGGTGGTCTCGGGCACGTACCAGACCATGACCCACGATCTGGTGACCAAGGACTTCAACGGCATCTACGCCGGCATCATGCCGGATAACGATCTGTTGGAGGACCACCCGTTCGACAACGAGTTGAATGATCCGGTCAAGGTAGAGGTCGGAGACCAGATCACCTTCCGCGGTAGCGAGACGGGACAGCAGGACTCGGACTTCCCGGAGGCCGTGGACGCGCTGCTAGCCGTTGAGGATGGCCAGTTGCGCGTCATGGAAACCGATGACCCCGGTAGCTACGGCGAGGGCATCACGGATTCCACCGTGACGGGTCAGCGCGTGAAGGCCGCGGTATTGGCCGGCTTGGCATTGTTGTCCCTGGCGGGAACGGTCTGGGGCGTGCGGGCGGTCAATCGGCATACACGCTGACCGCCGCTCGTGAGCGCACCGAGCGCGGGTGTGAATTGCAGAACATGACGAAGGGCCCGGTTCTCACCGGGCCCTTCGTCATGCGCGGACTCACATGATGCAGCAGTCCGCGTGGTGGACGACTTACGGCAGCAACAGCAGCTTGCCCTGAGTCTTGCGGGATTCCAGATCGGTGTGGGCCTGTGCAGCATCGGCCAGGGGATAGGTGCCACCCACCCGAACCGTGAGATCACCCGCCACTACGGCGTCGGTCAATTCGTTCCACCGCCACGCACGCTCCTCCGCATCCTGGAGGTAGTGGACCAGGGAAGGACGGGTCAGGAACAGCGCGCCCGAACTGTTGAGGCGCTGGATGTCGAACGGCGGGACCTGACCGGACGATCCACCGAAGAGCACCACGGTGCCGCGCACGCGCGTGGCCTTCAGCGATTCGTCGAACGTCGTTTTGCCCACCGAGTCGTACACGACATCCGCGCCGCGACCGTCCGTGAGCTCACGGACCTGGTCCGAAAAATTCTCGTATCCCAGGACATGATCGGCACCGAGCTGACGCGCGGTCTCGGCCTTTTCCTCGGTGGAGGTCAACGCGATGACCGTGGCCCCGATGCGCTTCATGAGCTGGATCGCCAGACCACCCACGCCCCCGGAGGCCGCGGTGATGACCGCGGTGTGCTCGGGCTTGAGCTCGAAGGTGGACCGCACCAGGTAATGGGCGGTGAGTCCCTGGAGCGGGAGGGCGGCGGCGTCGTGATCGGACATTTCGTCAGGAACCGGCATGGCCTTGGCCGCGTCAACCACGAAGTATTCGGCGTAGGTGCGGGTGGCCTCCGAAGTGGCCACGCGCTGCCCCACCGACACCGATGACACGTTCTCGCCCACGGCGCTCACCACTCCGGCACCTTCGGAACCGGGCGTGAACGGGTGCTCGACCGGGTAGACACCTTCGCGCTGGTAGGTCTCGATGAAGTTCACACCGGTCGCGGCGGTGCGCACCAGAACCTGATCCGGGCCGGGCTGGGGGATCTCAACGTCGGTCAGCTGCAGGACGTCCGGGCCGCCGCTTTCCTGCGCGGCAATGGCTTTCATCGTGTCGGTCACGGTGCCTCCTCTGGGCGCGAGCGCGCCGTTAGTCAATGGTCACGGTCAGTCTTGCGCTCCGCAGGGAACGGTTCAAGCCTTGCGGCGCGTTCTCGCCCACGCGCGAAACGAACGTCCACGGCAAAATGTATAAATATTGATAGTTATGTATATCCATGCGGTATGCTGGCGAGTATGACGTACACCGCAGCTGTTTCAGGAGCCACCGGCTACGCGGGCGGAGAGGTCTTGCGCCTGCTCGCCGGACACCCGGAGATCACCGTGTCCACCGTGACCGGTCATTCGACCGCGGGCCAGCGGCTGGGCAGCCTGCAACCGCACCTGCACGCGCTCGCGGGCATGGAGGTCGTGGAAACTACTCCCGAGAACCTGTCCGGTCACGACATCGTCTTCCTGGCGCTGCCACACGGTCAGTCCGCGGAGATCGCCGCACAGCTGCCCGAGAACACCGTGGTCGTGGACGCCGGCGCGGACCATCGTCTGGAATCCTCCGACGCGTGGGACGCGTTCTACGGCGGCGACCACGCCGGGCACTGGCCCTACGGTCTGCCCGAACTGATCATCGATCCCAGTGGCGCCAAGCAACGGGAGAAGCTCGATGGCGCAACGCGCATTGCCGTCCCCGGTTGTTATCCCACGGGGTCGTTGCTGGCCCTGGCTCCGGCGGTTGCAGCAGGCCTGGTTTCAACCCGCGACATCGTGATCGTCTCCGCTTCTGGCACCTCCGGGGCAGGTAAGGCGTCAAAGCCCCACCTTCTCGGCGCGGAGGTCATGGGCAGCATGTCCCCGTACGGTGTGGGCGGCGGTCACCGCCACACCCCGGAGATCGAGCAGGGGCTCGGTTGGGCCTCCGGACAGGACGTCAGCATCTCGTTCACGCCCACGCTTGCTCCCATGCCTCGCGGCATCCTGACCACGGCCACCGCGCCGCTGACCGATGGCACCACCCTCGAGTCGGCTCTGAAGGCCTACGAGGGTGCCTACGCGGACGAGCCGTTCATTCACGTTCTGCCCCAGGGGCAGTGGCCGACCACCAAGTCCGTGGTCGGGTCCAATCACGTGGCGCTCCAGCTCGCGGTCGACCCGCACGCCAACCGTCTGATCGTCAGCGTGGTGCTGGACAACCTCACCAAGGGCACAGCGGGCGGCGCCGTCCAGTCCGTCAACATTGCCCTGGGCCTGCCCGAAACCGCGGGTCTCCAGCTCCAGGGTCTCGCTCCCTAAGACATCACGAGCATTCGGCAGGTACGACGCCGCCCGCTCGCCTTGATCACGACACTCACGATTGACGCCCCAGGAGTTCTCATGGAATCGCACAACCCCGTTCCCGACATCACCGTGGACACCACCTACGGCGTGTGCGCGGCCGCCGGTTTCCGAGCGGCCGGTGTGGAAGCAGGCTTCAAGACCTCCGGTGGCAAGGACCTTGCCTGGTGGTCAACGATGGTCCGGAGTTCAACGCCGCAGCCGTGTTCACCTCCAATCGGGTGGCCGCGGCTCCCGTGCACTGGTCGCGTGAAGTCATCCGCCAGGGAACCTGCCGTGCCGTGATCCTCAACTCCGGTGGCGCCAATGCGTGCACCGGTGCGCAGGGTTTCCAGAACACCCACGAGACGGCAGAGCTAGTGGCCGAGAGGCTGGGAGTGGGCGCCGGCGACGTCGTCGTGTGTTCCACCGGACTGATCGGCGAGCAATTGCCCATGGACGTCATGAAGGCCGGTATCCCGGCGGTGACCGACGCGCTCGCCGCCGGGCCGGATGCCGGTAAGGCGGCCGCCGAGGCCATCATGACCACCGACTCCGTCTCCAAGCAGGCGTGTGCCGCGCGGGACGGGTGGACCGTGGGCGGCATCGCCAAAGGCGCGGGGATGCTGGCCCCCGGGCTGGCCACGATGCTCGTGGTCATCACGACCGATGCGAAGCTGCCGGCCGATGCCCTGGGCCGTGCCCTGCGCGAGGCTGCCGGGTGACGTTCAACCGCACGGATTCGGACGGCTGCATGTCCACGAACGACACCGTGGCCCTGATGGCCTCCGGTGCCTCCGGGAATACCGCGGACGAGCTGGAATTCACCCGCGCGCTCACCGCCGTGTGCCACAGCCTGGCCCAGCAGTTGATCACCGACGCCGAGGGCGCATCTCACGACATCGCGATCACCACCGTGGGAGCGGCAACCGAAACCGAGGCAGAGGACGTCTCCCGCACGGTGTCCCGCTCCAACCTGCTCAAGGCCGCGGTCTTCGGCAACGACCCCAACTGGGGCCGCGTGCTCTCGGCCGTGGGTACCACGGCCGCGCAGTTCGATCCGGACCAGATCGACGTCACCATCAACGGGGTCATGGTGTGCCGTAACGGCGCCATCGGCGACTCCCGCGACAACGTGGACATGGCCGCAGCGCGCGCCGTGGACATCGTCATTGATCTCAAGGCCGGCAATCACCAGGCCACGGTGTGGAGCAACGACCTCACCCACGATTACGTTGAGGAGAACAGCGCGTACTCCAGCTGACGCGCGCCCGTCATGTCACGTTTAAGCGATAACACCAGGTACGAGACCGCCCAGACCAAGGCCGAAACCCTCATGGAGGCCCTGCCCTGGATCCAGCGCTACGCAGGATCCGTCATGGTCTTCAAGTACGGCGGCAACGCCATGATCAACGACGATCTGCGCCGCGCCTTTGCAGAAGACATGGTCTTCCTGAGCCACGTGGGCATCAAACCCGTGGTCGTCCACGGCGGCGGACCGCAGATCAGCGCCATGCTGTCCACGTTGAACATCCCGTCCGAGTTCAAGGACGGGCTGCGGGTGACCTCCCGCGAGGCCATGGGCGTCATTCGTATGGTGCTCACCGGCCAGGTGGGGCGTGAGCTCGTGGGACTGATCAATGCGCACGGTCCGTACGCGGTGGGCATGTCCGGTGAGGACGCGGGCCTGCTGCAAGCGCACAGGATTCGCACGGGTTCGGACGGACAACCGCTGGACTTGGGACTGGTGGGAACCGTGGAGAAAGTCAACACCGCGGCCGTGGAACAGCTCATCGAGATCGGCAAGATCCCGGTGATCGCCTCGATCGCACCCGAACTCGCGGACGATTCTTCCGCGTCGGACGGCTCCGGTGACCTGACCGGTGAGGTGCTCAACGTCAACGCGGACACTGCGGCGGCCGAGGTTGCCGTTGCGCTGGGTGCGGAGAAGTTCGTGGCCCTCACGGACGTGGAAGGTCTCTACGCCAACTGGCCGGACAAGTCCTCCCTGATTTCCTCGCTCACCACGTCAGAGTTGCGCGAGATGCTCCCGAGCCTGGAATCCGGGATGATCCCCAAAATGCAGGCTGCACTGCGCGCCGTGGACAACGGTGTGCCGCGAGCGTCCATCGTGGACGGCCGGTCCGCGCATTCATCCCTGCTGGAAATTTTCACCGACACCGGTATCGGCACCGAGGTCACCCCGGACGGAGACACCCCATGAGCGATTCGCAGAACGAGCTGCTGCAGGACTACAAGGACAACCTGCTGGGGGTGTTCGGCGACCCCGCCCTCGTCCTGACCGAGGGGCAGGGTGTGTACGTCACTGACGCCAACGGCAAGAAATACCTGGACCTGCTCGGTGGTATCGCGGTGAATTCCATCGGCTACGCGCACCCGGATTGGGTTGCGGCGGTCAGTGAGCAGGCGGGCAAGCTTGCGCACATCTCCAACTTGTTCACCTCACCGCAGGGCATTTCACTCGCGCACCAGTTGCTCGAGCTGACCGACGCACCCGAGGCTCGCACGTTTTCTTCGCCAATTCGGGTTCGGAAGCCAACGAGGCTGCCTTCAAGCTCGCCCGCCGTCATGGCGCGGCCCACCCCGGTCCCGACGGCGCTCCGCGCACCCGGGTGCTCGCCCTGGAGAACGCGTTCCACGGTCGCACCATGGGCTCGCTCGCTCTCACTGCCAAGGAGGCCTACCGGGCACCCTTTGAGCCGTTGCCCAGGGGAGTGACCCACATTCCCGCAACGATTGAAGCGCTTGAGACGGAACTGGACGGTACAGTCTCGGCGCTCATTGTGGAACCGGTGCAGGGTGAATCCGGTGTGTACGCACTCCCCGAGGGGTTCCTGGCTCGCGCCCGCGAACTGACCCGCGATCACGGTGCACTCTTGATCGTGGATGAGGTGCAGTCCGGCATCGGACGCACCGGACAGTGGCTCGCGACCACCGCGCAGCTGCCCGAGGGTGAATTCCCGGATGCCATCACTCTGGCCAAGGGTCTGGGTGGCGGTTTCCCCATTGGCGCCATGATCACCGTTGGCTCCGACGTGTCCTCGCTGTTGACCGCGGGACAACACGGCACCACGTTCGGTGGTAACCCGCTCGCGACCGCTGCGGCATCGGCCACGCTGGACGTCATCAAGAACGAGGGCTTGCTCGGCAACGCGGATGTCGTCGGGGCGCACCTGGCCGAGGCGTTGAACGACCTTGCCGAGGTCCGCGAGGTGCGTCAGCACGGCCTGCTGATCGGCATCGATCTGGTCCAGGACTCGCCCGAGCAGGCCCTGGCACCCGCCGTCGTGACCGCGGCCCGCGAGGCCGGATTCATCATCAATGCCACAGGCCCCGGAACCGTGCGACTGGCTCCGCCTCTGATCATCACCGCGCAGGAAACGGACAGTTTCGTTGCGGCACTGCCGGGCATCATTCGCGATGCCCGCACCGCGCTCGCCGGTTCTTAACAGACTTCAATCACCCGCAGGAGGAATCCCCGTGTTGCGTCATTTTCTGGTCGATACCGATCTGAGCCCCGAGGAACAGGAGCAAGTCCTGGACCTGGCCGCCGCGCTCAAGGCCGATCGGTTCAGCCGCCGTCCGCTGGCCGGCCCGCAAACCGTGGGTGTCATTTTCGACAAGACCTCCACCCGGACCCGGGTCTCCTTCGCGACCGGCGTGGCCGACCTGGGTGGTAACCCGCTCATCATCAATCCGGGGGAGTCGCAGCTGGGCCACAAGGAGAGCATCGCGGACAGCTCGCGCGTGTTCTCCCGCATGCTCGCCGCGGTCGTGTGGCGGACCTTCGAGCAATCCGGCCTGGAAGAAATGGCCGAGTACAGCTCCGTGCCCGTGATCAACGCACTCTCCGACGACTACCACCCGTGCCAGATTCTCGCGGATCTCCTCACGCTCCGGGAGCGTTTCGGCGACGTCAAGGGGCTCACCCTGAGCTATGTGGGGGATGCCGCCAACAACATGGCCAATTCGTACATGCTCGGCTGCGTCACCGCGGGAATGCACGTGCGGATTGCCGGTCCCGCCTCGCACCTGCCGAGCCAGGACGTTATCGACGCCGCTCGGGAACGCGCCGCTGAGACTGGCGGTTCCGTGGTGGTCACCACCGACATGGCCGAGGCGGTCGCCGGCGCGCACGCAGTGTTACGGATACGTGGGTGTCCATGGGACAGGAGGATCAGAAGGATGATCGATCCGAGATCTTCCGGCCGTATTCCGTGACGTCCGAGGCGATGGCGCAGGCAGCCGAGAACGCTGTCTTCCTGCACTGCCTCCCCGCCTACCGTGGAAACGAGGTCACGGCCGAGGTCATCGACGGCCCGGCATCCCTCGTGTGGGACGAGGCCGCGAACCGCGTGCACGCTCAGAAAGCCCTGCTCACGTGGCTGTTGGATTCTTCCGGACTGTCCTCGGACCGGCCGGATGCCCTGCGCCGCGCCGGGGGCCAGCAGTGAGCATTCCCACCACCAAGACCGCCCGGCAGGCTCGCATCATGGAATTGGTGACCGGCGGAGACATCCATTCGCAGGCCGAACTTGCCGAGTTGCTCGCCGCCGACGGCGTTCAGGTCACCCAGGCCACGTTGTCCCGGGACCTGGTCGAGCTCGAAGCCGTGCGCGTGCGCTCGCCGGAAGGTGGGCTCGTGTACGCGGTGCCGCAAGCCGGAGCGGACCGTTCGCCCGCCAGCGGGATCACGCGCGAAACCCTGGACGCTCGCCTGGCTGGGCTCTGCAAGGATCTGCTCGTCACGGCGGAGGCGAGCGCAAACCTGGTGATTCTGCGGACCCCTCCGGGAGCCGCTCAGTATTTCGCCTCAGCGATCGACCACTCCGTGCTCCCGGACATCCTGGGCACGATTGCCGGCGACGACACCATCATGGTGGTGTGCCGCGATCCCCAGGGCGGGGATGCAGTGGCCCAGAAATTCCTGGACCTGGCCCACTAGATCCTGGCCCATGGACCTCTGGCCCACTGACTGGCCTACCAAGAAGGGCCCACGGCCATGTGGCGGTCATGCCTCGTTGGCTGTTCCGCCCATGCCACTGGCCAGCTGGTTCGGCGTCGCGTAGCGTCGCGGAGTTTAGGACTCGCGGGGCTCGAACTCCTGTAGGACAGGCAGCAAGTGCTCCTGTCCGAAGACCTTGGCCACATCCTGCGCGTGCTGATTGCCCGTGGCCTGACCCGCGCCGGCTTCCAGTAGCTTGCGCGTGATGGGCTCGTTGCCCCGGAACACGGCGCAAATCAACGCGGTGAACCCCACGTCACTCACCCGCTCGGTGTCGGCCCCGTGTTCGAGCAGCATGAACACGGTTTCTTCCTGCTCCTGATAGGCCGCCAGGTTCAGCAGGGTGTCGCCCTTGCCGTTGGTGAGGTTCGCGGGAACCCCGGCCTGGAGGGCTTCCCGCAAGAAATCGTTCCTACCCTCACGTGCGGCGTCGAAGAGTGAGTTGACGTAGGCGATTTCCTCGTCGGTCAACTGCGGCTGCTGGGCATTGTTCTCCGGTGCGGACACGGACGGTTCCTCCTGTAAGAGCTGACAAGCGCGGCATCGCCCGAATGTAAAGGGCGATCTCTCCCATATCGGAGATGCACCAGGACAGTGTCCCACGGCACTCCGACATCACCGCGGTGACATGACAGGGCAGAGCAGCGTGCGAAGACATCACAGCGTAGACATGTGGGCAGTGCCATCACCGCCTGACCATTGGAGCACGCGTCCGTCTCAACCTCTCCCGCGCAGGCTTTTCGAACACGCAGCGGGTTGGCAGCGATGACCACGGAGCGTCGCATTGACTCCGATATCCGATACTGGCAGTCTCATGTGTCACAGATCACTACAGCTTTTGGGAGACTCTTTATGTCCAATGTGGCCACCCTGCTCACCGAATCCGCCGAACGTTTTCCGGACCGCCCCGTGATCATCCTGGATGACACCCGGATGACCTACGCGCAGCTCAACGACCTCTCGGCCCGGGCGGCCGCGATGCTCAAGGCGCAGGGGATCAAGCCGGGCGACCGCGTGGCCATGGTCATGCCCAACGTTCCGCACATGCCGGTGCTCTACTACGCCATTCTCCGTATCGGTGCCATGGTGGTTCCCCTCAATCCGCTGTTGACCCCGCGCGAGCTGACCTACCACTTCACCAACGCCGAGGTTTCTGCGGTCCTGACCTGGGAAGGCATGATCGACGCCAGTCAGCAGGCGGCCAAGGAAGCCGGCGACATCCCTGTGGTGTCCATCGGGGCCCAAGAGACCATGCAGAAACTGCAGGGTGTGGAGCCCGATCACGAGGTGGTCGACCGGGACGATGACGACACCGCCGTACTGCTCTACACCTCCGGCACCACGGGCAAGCCCAAGGGGGCGGAGCTGACGCATCTTAATCTCCTGTCGAACGCCAAGATGTCCGCAGATGGATTCTCGTTGTCCCAGGAAGATGTGAAGTTCGGTGGCCTCCCCTTCTTCACGTGTTCGGGCAGACCGTCGCGCTGAATGGAGTGGTCTCCGCGGGTGCATCGGTCACGTTGCTGCCACGTTTCGACCCGGTCAAGGCCCTCGAAATTCTGCGCAGGGACAAGGTGACCATGTTCGTTGGTGTGCCCAGCATGTATGTTGCCCTGCTGCACACGGTCAATCAGATCGGGCCGGAAGCGGTGGAGGGGATCGATATTCGGGCCGCCATGTCCGGTGGCTCGCCCATGCCTGTGGAGGTGCTCGAGCGGTTCGAGAAGGTGTTCGACACGACCATTCACGAGGGATACGGGCTCTCCGAAACGTCACCGGTGGTCTCGTTGAACCAGCCGGATGGGATCCGCAAGCCCGGTTCGATCGGAACCCCGGTCGAGGGTGCTGAATTGGACATCTTCGATGGCCAGGATCAGCCCGTCGGTGATGGTGAAGTGGGGGAGCTGGTGGTCCGCGGGAAGTACGTGATGAAGGGCTACTGGCGTAACCCTGAGGCCACGGAGGCGGCCATCCGCGACGGTTGGTTCCATACCGGGGACATGGCGCGCCGCGATGAGGACGGCGTCTACTACATTGTGGACCGCAAGAAGGACATGATTCTCCGCGGCGGCTACAACGTGTACCCCCGTGAGGTCGAAGAGGTGCTGTACCAGTTCCCCGGTGTGGTGGAAGCCGCCGTGCTGGGTGTTCCGCACGAACATCACGGCGAGGAAGTGGGCGCCGTCGTCGTCTTCGATCCCAAGGCTATCGGCGACCGGTCCATCGATGACGTGACCAAGGAGCTGGATGCCTTTGTCCAGGAACGAGTGGCTAAGTACAAGTACCCCCGGCACTACAACGTTCTGGACGAGCTCCCCAAGGGCCCCACGGGCAAGATCCTCAAGCGCGAACTCACGCTCAATGCATAATTACAAATAGTGCTGTATAGTCATGCATTGAGGCGCGGGCCTGGCCCGTGCGCAAAGTTTTTGTCGTGCAGCAAAGTGAGGAGAGCACCGTGAGCGATCGCGTTGTGTTGGCATACTCCGGAGGTCTCGATACTTCGGTGGCTATCGGTTGGATCGGCGAAGCACGGGTGCCGAGGTCATTGCGGTGGCCGTTGACGTTGGACAGGGCGGCGAGGATCTGGAGACCATTCGCCAGCGTGCCCTGGACTGCGGTGCCGTGGAAGCATACGTGGCCGATGCTCGCGACGAGTTCGCCGAGGAATACTGCATGCCGGCTCTGAAGGCCAACGGTATGTACATGGATGCTACCGCTGGTGTCAGCCGTGTCCCGCCCGGTGATCGTCAAGCACCTGGTCAAGGCCGCCAAGCAGTTCGGCGCGACCACCGTGGCACACGGTTGCACCGGCAAGGGCAACGACCAGGTTCGTTTCGAGGTGGGTATCCAGACCTTGGGCCCCGAGCTCAAGTGCATCGCTCCTGTCCGTGACTTGGCTCTGACCCGTGAAAAGGCCATTGCTTACGCGGAGAAGAACGACCTGCCCATCGTGACCACCAAGAAGAACCCCTTCTCGATCGACCAGAACGTGTGGGGTCGTGCCGTGGAGACCGGTTTCCTGGAGGACATCTGGAACGGTCCCACCAAGGACGTCTACGACTACACGGACGACCCGACCTTCCCGCCGCCCGCGGATGAGCTGGTCATCACCTTCAAGGAAGGTGTCCCGGTCGCGATCGACAACAAGCCGGTCACGCCGTTGCAAGCCATCCAGGAACTCAACCGTCGTGCCGGCGCCCAGGGCGTGGGCCGCATCGACATCGTGGAAGACCGCTTGGTGGGCATCAAGTCCCGTGAAATCTACGAGGCTCCCGGTGCCATGACCCTGATCGCGGCTCACCGCGAACTGGAGAACGTCACCATCGAGCGTGAGCAGGCCCGCTTCAAGAAGACGGTGGACCAGCGCTGGACCGAGCTGGTCTACGACGGCCAGTGGTTCTCGCCGCTCAAGAAGTCCTTGGATGTCTTCGTGGACGACACCCAGAAGTACGTCAACGGTGACATCCGCATGGAACTGCACGCCGGCCGCGCCACCGTGACCGGCCGCCGTTCGGACACCGGCCTGTACGACTTCAACCTGGCCACCTACGACGAAGGCGACTCGTTCGATCAGTCGAACGCCCGCGGCTTCATCGAGCTGTTCGGTATGTCGTCCAAGGTTGCCTCCCAGCGCGAACAGCGCTTGGCGGGCGAGAACTAAACGCCACTGACGCGTCATGACCGGCCGGCTCCTAGACTGGAGCCCGGCCGGATTCACGTCCGGTGTGGTCACCGGACACCAGGTTCTTGGAACCCACATCCCTGGAACCCCCAACGAGCACCATCCCGCGAGCAAGGAGCAGCATGGCCCAGCACCAGCAGCACGGAACCAACGAGGGCGCCTGTGGGGCGGTCGTTTCGCCGGGGGACCGGCGGATGCACTGGCCGCTCTGAGTAAGTCCACGCAATTCGACTGGCGGTTGGCGCCGTACGACATTGCCGGCTCCCGCGCCCACGCCCGCGTGCTCCACACGGCCGGGCTTCTCACGGCCGAAGAACTCGAGGGCATGATTGCCGCGCTCGATCAGCTCGAGGCGGATGTCCGTTCCGGGGCCTATGTCCCTGCCGAATCCGATGAAGACGTGCACGGTTGCCTGGAACGCGGCCTGATCGAACGCGCCGGGCCGCAGCTCGGCGGCAAACTGCGCGCCGGCCGGTCCCGTAATGACCAGATCGCCACGCTGGGCCGCATGTACCTGCGCGACCACGCCGCGATCATTGCCAAGGACCTGCTGGACGTGGTGCGTGCTCTGATCGCTCAGGCCGAGCGCTACCCGTACGCGCCATGCCCGGCCGCACGCACCTGCAGCACGCACAGCCCATCCTGCTCTCGCACCACCTGCTCGCCACGCGTGGGCCGTGCTGCGTGACGTTCAGCGCTTGGTCGACTGGGACAAGCGAGCGGCTGTGTCCCCGTACGGTTCCGGAGCGCTCGCTGGTTCGTCCCTCGGTCTGGACCCCAATGCCGTCGCCTCGGAGCTCGGCTTCGATTCCGCCGTTTTCAACTCGATCGACGGCACGGCGTCTCGCGACGTCTACGCGGAATTCGCGTGGGTCACCGCCATGGCCGCCGTGGACATCTCGCGCATGAGCGAGGAAGTCACCACGTGGGCGACCAAGGAATTCTCGTTCGTGACCCTGGACGACGCCTTCTCCACGGGCTCCTCGATCATGCCGCAAAAGAAGAATCCCGACGTCGCTGAGCTCGCCCGCGGTAAGGCCGGTCGCCTCATCGGCGACTCACCGGCCTGCTCGCCACGCTCAAGGGACTGCCGCTCGCGTACAACCGCGACCTGCAGGAAGACAAGGAACCGGTCTTCGACGCGATCGACCAGCTCGAAGTTCTGTTGCCGGCGGTCTCCGGCATGATGGGCACGCTCGTGTTCCACCCGGAGCGCCTGGCCGAGCTGGCACCCCAGGGCTTCGCGCTGGCCACGGATGTCGCCGAGTGGCTTGTCCGCCAGGGTGTCCCGTTCCGCGAGGCCCACGAGATTTCCGGTGACGCCGTGCGCGTGTGCGAGGAGAACGGCATCGAGCTGTGGGACCTGACCGACGAACAGTTCGCCCAGATCTCGGAGCGCCTCACTCCGCAGGTCCGTGAGGTCCTCACGGTCGAGGGCTCTCTGAACTCCCGTAACTCCCAGGGCGGAACGGCTCCGGCGGCGGTGGCCCAGCAGCTGACCGAACTCAAGCGCCAGCTGGGCGAGTTGGCCGCATTCGAGTCCCGTCAGCCGATCGTGTCCTAACTTCACGAGCAGTTGAGTAATCCACTCGAAGAGCTCTTGTCCGCAACAGCGCCGGAGGCTGCTCCGGCGCTGTTGGGCTCGGTCCTCGTGCGTTCCGACCCGCAGGCCACGGTGGCGATTCGGCTGACCGAGGTCGAGGCGTACGGTGGGCCCGCAGATTCGGACCTGCCGGATCCCGGCGCCCACACCTATCGCGGCCGCACGGCCCGCAACGCCTCAATGTTCGGCCCTCCGGCCCACCTCTACGTCTACTTCACCTACGGACTGCACCACGCGCTCAACCTGGTCTGTCGGCCCGACGGACACGCGGGCGGTTGCCTCATTCGGTCCGGGGAGATCGTGGCGGGAGAGGCAGCTGCGCGGCGTCGTCGTAGTGCCCACCGCGCCACCGAACCCACGCACGCGGCTCGGCCAGGGGCCCCGGA
>NZ_AJXN01000019.1 GCF_000286355.1 Kocuria atrinae C3-8
CTCCTCGCGTAACGATCCCGGACCACGCGAAACGCGACGCGCGCCGCCCACTGGGCAGCGCGGCGTCGGCGTTTGGTGACGCACCCTATTCTGCGGGTATCTGCTGCAACGGACCGGTGGTGGGGCCAGGTGGTTTGGGGCGCCTGTGGTCGAGCAGAGCGATCACGAATGCGATCACCAGGACGGCCACGATGGTGAGAACGCTCATGGTGAAGGCCGTGTCCCAGTCGGAACGCGCCAGCACCCCGAAAGCGACGGCCGTGATCACTGCCGTACCGACCGCTGTGCCTACCCGCTGTCCTGTCTGCATCACACCACCGGCCGCACCCGCGAACTTGAGGGGAACTTCCGAGAAGCTCAGGGTCTGGTTGGGAGGCATCACTGAACCCTGTCCCACGCCCACCAACAGTAGCGTGAGGTAGAGCCACGAGATGTTCCAGTCGAAGTGCACCACGCCGTACACCACACCGATGGTTGTCAGCAGCCCCGTCATGGCGCACGCGATACCGGCCAGGATGACGAGGCGGCCGAAGCGCAGCACCCCGCGCCCCGCCAGCGGCGCCACCACTGCGGACATGAGCGCTGCCGGGAGGCTCAACATGCCGGCTTCCAGCGCGGTGCGGCCCAGCCCCTGCTGCACGTACATGGCCAGTACGACCCACACGCTGGTCATGCCCAGGAAGTACACGGTGATCATGGCGGAGCCGTAACTGAAGCTCGCAATCCGGAACAGGTCCAGGTCCACCATGGGTTCGTTGCCGCGGGCCTTGTACCGAGCCTCCCACCTGGTCCATACGAACAGCAGCAGCGCGCCCAGCAGCAGGGACAGCCACACGAGGGGTCCCAGCCGGGATTCCACGAACGGGAACAACAGGGCCAGGATTCCCAGCCCGAACAAGATGACTCCCACGGGGTCCATGTCCACCCGACCGGGTTTTCGCTTCTGCCTCGGTAGCCACAGGGCGGCCAACAGCAGAGCTACCGCGGCCGTGGGCACGTTGATGAGGAATGTGGCGCGCCAACCGGGGCCATCTCCGAGGGCGCCGATCAGGAACCCACCGAACGCGGGACCGATGGCCACGGCAACACCAACCACCGCACCGAGCATTCCGAAGGCCTTGGCGCGGGCCGGTCCGTGGAAATACTGCTGGATCATGCCCACGCTCTGCGGATTGATCAGACCGGAACCGAGCCCTTGAGCCACGCGCCCGATGTTCAACACCGTGGTGTTGGGAGCCAGCCCGCACACGAGCGACGCCACCGCGAATAAAATGATGCCGGCCATGAACAGTTTGCGGCGGCCGAAGATGTCCCCGGCCCGCCCGCTGGCTACCAGCAGTACACCGAAGGCCAGCGCGAAACCGGTGAGCACCCACTGCAACGCGGAGGAACTTGCGTGCAGGTCGGCCTGGATCGCGGGTAGGGCCACGTTCACGATGGACACACTGACCAGCGCCATGAACAAGGGAACCAGAAGGACCCACAGGATCTTGCTGCGCTCGCGCGGGGTCAGTGGCTCGGGTGCTGAAATGGGGCTGCTCACTCGATCCTTGATACCCCATTACCGTCTCGGAAACTACGGGCCGCGCCAAAGGGTGAGACCGGCCCGTGTGGCCGGGCGTTCGATTCGTGCGCCGGGGTGGTCTTTGAGACAATGGTGCCCATGCAGCAGATTGGATCATCTCAAGCTCAGTTCACGGTCGATCCGCAGAGCGCCAAGCGCACTCGCGGAGCTCTCTGGGGCACGATCATCGGGCTTGCGGTTCTCGTGATCATTTTTGCCGTGGCACTGCTGCAGGCGGCGAACACCAACTCCGTGCTCGGCTGGATCCTGGCCGGTATTGCCCTGGGCTGGCTCATGCTGGCGGTGTGGGCGCTCTCCATGGTTCGCAAGGCCGCCCGCTACGGTCGTGACCAGGTAAAGCAGGCCCAGGAGCGATTCGACTCGCAGCACGGTCGCGCACCGGTGGCCGGTGGAGACGCAGGATCCGGTCAGTCACTGCGCGATCAGAAGTTGGCCCACGGTATGCAGGTCATTCTGGTGCAGTCCAAGGTGGTCAAGGAACAACTGGCCGAAACCGATCCGGATGCGGAGACCGTACGCCGTGCTTTGGAAACCATTGACATGACCGCGGCCAACGGGCTCAACAGCCTCAAGGAGTCATCCAAGCCGGTCGACGGTACCGTGGTCGACTGAAACACCCATTTACTTTTCCCGGCGAGATGTCTCTCGACGATTCCCTGCACAGTGAGGTACTGATCTTTCATGGCTGATTCCGCGTCCACGGTCCGCATTGCCACTGTCAACGTCAACGGCATTCGCGCCGCCTACCGGCGCGGGATGGCCGACTGGCTTCAGGACCGCAACGTGGATCTCCTGTGCCTCCAGGAGGTTCGAGCTCCGGACAAGATCACCCGCGAGCTGCTCGACGAGGACGTCTGGCACATCCACCACGCAGAGGCCGCGGCCAAGGGCGCGCCGGTGTTGCGATCGCTACCCGCCGCGACGCCTTCGACGGCTCACTGCTGCCTGTGGCAACTCGCGGTGGGATCGGGGACGAGTACTTCGCGGATTCCGGCCGCTGGGTCGAGAACGACCTCACCCTGCCCAACGGCGAAACCCTCACATTGATCTCCGCATACGTGCACTCCGGTGAGGTGGACACCCCGCGCCAGGTCGACAAGTACAAGTTCCTGGACCTCATGATCGAGCGTCTGCCCGCGCTCACCGAGCACAGCGATCACGCGTTGATCGTGGGCGACCTCAACGTGGGCCACACCGAGCTGGACATCAAGAATTGGAAGGGCAACGTCAAGAACGCCGGGTTCCTGCCCGAGGAACGCGCCTACTTCGACCGCTTCTTCGGTGACCTCGGCTACGTGGACGTCGCCCGTTCCCTGGCCGGTGAGGTGCCCGGCCCGTACACCTGGTGGTCCTACCGCGGCAAGGCCTTCGACACGGATGCCGGCTGGCGCATCGACTACCACATGGCCACCCCGGCGCTTGCGTCCCGCGCGCAGTCGGCCACGGTGGATCGCGCCGCGAGCTACGACACGCGGTTCTCGGACCACGCGCCGCTCGTGGTCGACTACAGCTTCGACTGATTCGAAATTTTCCGGCGACGACGCCGCTCGGTGACCTTGGCCGCGTAGCCGATCGAGCGGCGTCGTTGCCCGTGACACACAATGATTCGCACTAGGTGAAAGAAGCAACACTCGTGAACGAGCAGACCACCCCCGTAACGACCAAGCCCCGCGTGGTGTCCGGTGTGCAGCCCTCGGCGGATTCCCTGCACCTGGGCAACTATGTGGGGGCGCTGCGTAACTGGGTGTCCATGCAAGATGAGAACGACTGCGTGTTCTTCGTGGCGGATCTGCACTCGATCACCGCGGGGCAGGACCCGGCCACCATGGCCGAGCGCACCCGCGTGACCGCCGCGCAGTACATCGCGGCCGGTATCGACCCGGAGCGTTCCACGCTGCTCATCCAGTCGCAGGTGCCCGAGCACACCCAGTTGTCGTGGGTGCTCAACTGCATCACCGGTTACGGCGAGGCCGCTCGGATGACCCAGTTCAAGGACAAGTCCCTCAAGCAGGCGCGGACAACACCACCGTGGGGTTGTTCACCTACCCGGTGCTGATGGCCGCGGACATCCTGATCTACCAGGCCAATCAGGTTCCGGTGGGCGAGGATCAGCGCCAGCACCTGGAGCTCACGCGTAACCTGGCCCAGCGCTTCAACGCGCGCTTCGGGGAGACCTTTGTGGTGCCCGACGCCAAGATCTTGACCAACTCGGCCAAGGTCTACGATCTGCAGAACCCCACCGCCAAGATGTCCAAGTCCGCGGCATCCGAGAACGGTCTGGTTCGTCTGCTGGATCCGGCCAAGAAGAACGCAAAGAAGATCAAGTCCGCCGTGACCGACGACGGCAACGTGATCCGCTTTGATCGTGAGGCGCAGCCGGGTATTGCGAACCTGCTGACCATTTACTCCTCGCTCACCGGTGATCCGATCGAGTCGATCGTGGAGCAGTACGAGGGCAAGATGTACGGCCATCTGAAGGTCGGACTCGCGGAGGTCGTCACCGAGACTCTGGACCCGATCCAGCAGCGCGCCCAGCAGCTGCTGGACGACCCGGCCGAGCTGGACCGGCTCCTGGCCCGGGGCGCGGAGAAGGCCCGTGAGATGACCTCGGAAACCATCAAGGCGGTCTACGACCGCATGGGCTTCCTGCCGGGTGTGTGATCCCATGGGGGCCTCGACTAGGCTGAAACTCGCGTGAGGCGAGGAGGCCCAGTGAAAAACCAACACAGTTCACCCACGGTCAAGCCGGGGCAGGTTTACGCGGGTGTGGTCATCGAGTTGCCCGAACCCATGGGCAAGGAGCTCCAGGACTGGCGTGCCTCCTTCGGCGACCCGGTGGCCGGTAGCGTTCCCGCGCACATCACGCTCATGATCGCCGCGCGCGAGGACCGTTGGGAAGAGCTGGTCGATCACGTGCGCTCCGTGGTGAGCGGTTGGAAGCCCTTCCACGTGGAGATCAACGGGACCGGCACCTTCCGGCCCGTCACGCCCGTGGTGTTCCTGCGCATCGACAAGGGCTACGACGACTGCGTGGCGCTGCACAACCGCCTCAACGACGCGGACATGGTTTCCGCCTCACCCTTCGAGTTCCACCCCCACGTGACGCTGGCTCATGCGGTTCCGGACGAGTTCCTGGACCGCGCTGAGCAGACCTTACGCACCTATCGGGCCTCCTTCCTGGTGGATCACATCGACCTCTACGAGGGCGACGAGAACGGCCAATGGCACGTACGCGAACGCATTGCGTTCGCCGGTGATGGCCGCGCCTGATAACGCTCCGCCACCGGTGGTCCCTCCGATCACCGACCGGCGTGGGCTCACCGCGGAACACCGGAGACTCGCCCGGGTACGTCAGCAACTCGCCGCCGATGATGCACCACTGGGTCAACGGCTGGGCGCGCTGGTCGGGTGGGCCTTCGCGCGGCTCATGTCGCTCTTCCCCGCCAGGATCATCACGCACTACATGTTCCACGGCGGACCGCTCATGGCCGCGGGACTGGCGTATCAGCTGCTCTTCGCGTCCACGGCCTTGTCCGTCATCGGATTCTCGTTGCTGGGCATGTTCCTGGGCCGAGACTCCGCGCTGCAGCAGTCACTCGTGCAGAGCATTGGTCAGGCCATTCCAGGGCTGCTGGACGTGGGCGACGGCCAAGGGGGAGTGATACCCCTCAGCCTCCTGCAGAACACCGCGCCGTTCACCGTGGCCTCGGGCATTGCGGCCGGCGTGCTGGTCTTCACCGCGTGGCGGTGGATCGCGGGCATCCGCCTGGCCACCCGTCGCCTGTTCGAACTGCCCCCGGCTCCGGGAATGCCCATCGCGGCGGTGCCGCGAGATCTGGCATGGCTGGCGGTGATCGGTATTCTTCTGCTGTCTTCGGCGGCCATCAGCGTGTTCGCCTCCGGTGCCGTGGAGTCCGTGACGCGCTGGCTGGAGAGCACCGGGTGGATCCAACCGCAGGAATGGTTGGACAGTGGCCTCAATGTGCTTCTCGCTATCGGTCTGGGTTTCCTGGTCGATCTGCTCATGAGCTTCACACTGGTCCGGGGTGTTTCCCAGCTCAAGCTGCACCGCAAGGCTCTGCTGGTCACCGTTCTGGTCGGAGCGATCGGTTCGCAGCTGTTGCGCTTTGCCGGCGGCGAGATCATTGCCCGCACCACCAACAACCCCTATCTCTTCTCTTTTGCCGTGCTGGTCGGTGTGCTGTTGTGGTTCAACCTGTACGGACAGATCCTGCTCATCGCGGCGGCTGCGGGTGCCGTAGTACAAGCCGACATTCGCGGCGCGCGAGCACAACCCGAACGGGAGACGCGGGCGGTGACCGTGGTGGCGGCGTCGTCCTTGCCGACCGCCTCGCGCGGGCTGGAACCGTACGGCGCTTCGGAGCCTGCGGAGCACGCCGCTGAGAGCCTCGCGAGCCGTGAGGGCAGCAGTGCCTACCGTCCGAATTCGTAAGCGCCCACACGGTCGGGTGGAGTCCAATGCTGCGTTCGGCTTGAGAGCCGACTGTGTTCCGGCCATCGAGCGTCTCCGGTAGCGTGGCGAGTGTCACCGAACGGAGGGTGTTGTGACGTTCTTGAAGCAAACGGCCGAGGTGCTGTCCTGGCACGGTGTGGTCTTCCTAGTGGCCACGGCCATCGTCTCCTGGGTTGGTACGGCGGAGATGACGCCGGATCACGATCTTGATTCCTGGCTCACCTATGCACCCTTGCTGGGACCCGCGGTGACCGGTGTTTGGTACGGGGCTCGTTCAGGAATCGTCAAGACGGAGATGACCTTACCTTGGCGCATGGTCGTCCAAGTTGCCGTACCACTTTTACCGGTGTCGATTATCAGCGGCCTGGCTACCGCGCTCGCGCTTCCCCCTGAAGATCCCGCTGCGTGGTCACCGCACTACTTGTGGGGATCGGGAGACCCGTTCATGTTCGTCACCACCACGGCAATAGCCATCTACGGTGTGGGATGGATCTTCGGATTCATGACCATTGGGGCACCCTTCCTCGCGGTGCGTGACCCCAAGGCGCTCCTGACCGGTCGGGAAAACCCCGACAAGACGGCATCTCCCGCAGCTCGGCTCACCGCGGCCCTTGTTGGGGCATGCTTGCTGATCACCATGCCCGCAAGCGCCCTTGTGGCCGTGGGCATGGAAACCCTCGATGTCGATGTCTGGGACATCCACATTCCGGAAACCTTTTCCAAGGCCTTCGGTGTCTTGACCGGCAGTGGCGACAGCGGGGGATGGGTGGCACTGGCTGCCGGCATGATCCTTCTCGCTGTGTTCGCAGTTCTGGTGCTGCTCGGCGCGCTCGCAAGACAACGCACCAAGCCCGATGAGAGGGGAGAGCGGCTCCCCCACATGTTGGGATTGTGACCCTCTGAGTTCCTTCTGCGCACAGAAAAGCGGCCCGGATCCGAATGGATCCGGGCCGCTTCACTGACCATTGCTTACAGGGCGCTGGCGAAGACCGCCTTCTTGACCTCGGCGATGGCCTTGGTCACCTGGATGCCACGGGGGCATGCTTCGGTGCAGTTGAAGGTGGTGCGGCAACGCCACACGCCTTCCTTGTCGTTGAGGATCTCCAGACGCATGTCGCCGGCCTGGTCACGCGAGTCGAAGATGAAGCGGTGAGCATTCACGATCGCTGCGGGGCCGAAGTACTGGCCGTCGGTCCAGAAGATCGGGCAGGACGAGGTGCAGGCCGCACACAAGATGCACTTGGTGGTGTCATCGAAGCGCTCGCGGTCCTCCTGGGACTGGTAACGCTCGTACGTGGGCTCGTGATCGTCGTTCACCAGGAACGGCATGATCTCGCGGTAGGACTGGAAGAAGGGCTCCATGTCCACGATCAGGTCCTTCTCGCACGGAAGACCCTTGATGGGCTCCACCAAGATGGGCTTGTTCAGATCCAAGTCCTTCAGCAGGGTCTTGCACGCGAGACGGTTGCGGCCGTTGATGCGCATGGCATCGGAACCGCACACGCCGTGTGCGCACGAGCGGCGGAAGGACAGCGAACCGTCCAACTCCCACTTGACCTTGTGCAGGGCATCCAACACGCGGTCGGTGCCGTACATGGTCAGCTGCCACTCGTCCCAGTGGGCTTCCTCGCTGAATTCGGGATCGTAGCGACGCACCTTGAGGGTGACGTCGTACGTGGGGATCTCTTCAGCAGAAGAATCCTGCTGAACGTCCTGGTTCTCGTTTTCGTTCTCAGTTACTGCAGTGGACATTAGTACTTACGCTCCATCGGCTCGTAACGGGTAAAGATCACGGGCTTGGTCTCCTGGCGGATACCGGCCGTGGGCGAGGAGGGATCTTCGTAGACCATGGAGTGAAGCATGAACTTCTCGTCATCACGGTCGGGGAAGTCCTCGCGGAAGTGACCGCCGCGCGATTCCTCGCGGTGCAGGGCGGCCACGGACATGACCTTGGCCAACTGCAGCAGGAAGCCCAACTCCACGGCTTCCAGCAGGTCCAGGTTGAATCGCTTGCCCTGGTCCTGGATGGAGATGTTGGCGTAACGCTCTTCCAGAGCGGCAATGTCAGCAAGGCACTGCTCAATGGTTTCTGCGGTACGGAACACCTGCATGTTCAGATCCATGGTGTCCTGCAGATCCTTGCGGATGGCGCCGACCTTCTCGGTGCCATGGCCGCTGCGCGCGTTGTCGAGGAGTGCCTCGGTGCGCTCGGCGGCGTTGTCCGGGATCGGCAGGAACTCTGCGTCGCGAGCGTACTCGGCGGCGTAGATACCAGCGCGCTTACCGAACACGTTGATGTCCAGCAGCGAGTTGGTGCCCAAGCGGTTGGAGCCGTGAACGGACACGCAGCAACCTCGCCGGCTGCGTACAGACCGGGAACGGTGGTCTCGGAGTCCTGGAAGACCTCGCCCTTGATGTCCGTGGGGATACCACCCATGCAGTAGTGCGCGGTGGGGAACACGGGAACGGGCTCGGTGTATGGCTCGACACCCAGGTACGTACGAGCGAACTCGGTGATGTCCGGGAGCTTGGCATCGATGTGAGCCGGCTCCAGGTGGGTGAGGTCCAACAGGACGTAATCCTTGTTGGGACCGCAACCGCGACCCTCACGGACCTCGTTGGCCATGGAACGGGCAACGATGTCACGAGGTGCGAGGTCCTTGATGGTGGGTGCGTAACGCTCCATGAAGCGCTCACCATCGGAGTTACGCAGGATGCCACCCTCGCCACGAGCCGCCTCGGACACCAGAATGCCCAGGCCTGCCAGGCCGGTCGGGTGGAACTGGACGAACTCCATGTCCTCCAGCGGCAGACCCGCACGGAACGCGATGGCCATGCCGTCACCGGTCAGGGTGTGAGCGTTGGACGTGGTCTTGAAGACCTTGCCCGCGCCGCCGGAGGCGAAGATCACGGACTTGGCCTGGAACACGTGCAGCTCGCCGGTGGCCAGGTCGTAGGAGACCACACCGGCGGGGCGACGGCCCTCGGGGGTGTCCACCATGATCAGATCGAGCACGTAGTACTCGTTGTAGAACTCCACGTTGTGTTTGATGCAGTTCTGGTAGAGCGTCTGCAAAATCATGTGACCGGTACGGTCAGCGGCGTAGCACGCACGGCGGACGGGGTTCTTACCGTGGTCGCGGGTGTGACCACCGAAACGACGCTGGTCGATCTTGCCCTCGGGCGTGCGGTTGAACGGCAAGCCCATCTTCTCGAGGTCGAGAACCGCGTCAATGGCCTCCTTGGCCATGACCTCGGCGGCGTCCTGATCGACCAGGTAGTCGCCACCCTTGACGGTGTCGAACGTGTGCCATTCCCAGTTGTCTTCTTCGACGTTGGCCAGAGCCGCGCACATGCCACCCTGGCTGCGCCGGTGTGTGACCGGGTGGGGTAGAGCTTGGTCAGTACGGCAGTGCGGGCGCGCTGGCCGGATTCAATGGCGGCGCGCATGCCGGCGCCACCGGCGCCGACGATAACCACATCGTACTTGTGAACCTGCATACCAGATGCTCTTTCTATGTGGATGAGTAAGTGAAGTGAACGTGCCCGTTCCGAGCGATCAATGGATCAAGCGGCGAAGCCAGAGGCTCCGCCGCCCGAGTCATCACACGGTGTGGCAGAAGGAAGCCAGCAGCTCCGGATCGGCACCGGCGGGGCAGGGATCGAAGGTGAAGATCACCAGGGTGCCCAGCAGAATGACGAAGCCCGATGCCAAGAACAGCAGGACCTTCAGCCAGAAACGGGTGCCGCTACGCTCGGCGTAGTCGTCGATGATGGTGCGAACACCGTTGGTGCCGTGGAGCATGGCCAGCCAGAGCATGACCAGGTCCCAGACCTGCCAGAACGGATTGGCCCACTTGCCACCCACGAAACCGAAGTCGATGGCGTGAACGCCTTCGCCGACCATCAGGTTCACGAACAGGTGACCGAACACCAGAACGACCAGCATGATGCCGGACAAGCGCATGAACAGCCACGCGAGCATCTCGAAGTTGCTGCGGGAGGAACCGGAACGGTTGTACTTGACGCCGTTCACCTCGAGGTCCCGGCTACGGGGGACCTGGATTTTGGTCTTGAGAGGTGTGCTCACGGAATCAGCCTCCGAATACGATCGACAGGTGGCGGATGAGGAACGGAATCATGACGATGACCCACAGAGCGATAACGCCCCAGAGCAGGCCCTTCTGGTTCTTGGTGCCGCCCTTCCAGAAGTCGATCAGGATGATTCTCAGGCCGTTGAAGGCGTGGTAAACGATGGCTGCTACGAGCCCCGCCTCGCCAAGGCCCATGATGGGGTTCTTGTAGGTTGCCATCACCGCGTTGTAAGCCTCGGGGGATACCCGGACCAAAGCGGTGTCAAGGACGTGGACCAACAAGAAGAAGAAGATGGCCACGCCGGTAATACGGTGGGCAACCCAAGACCACATGCCGTACTGGCCGCGGTAAAGGGTGCCCCTGGATGAGTTCGCCACGGAATAACCTCCCTGTGTCGCTCGTCGTCGTGCGCACTGGTTTGAACTAAAAAACGGGATTCGCGCTGCTACACGGCTTAAGCGGAGCCCTGGCTGGCTCTGTCATGGATGATGCGCTATTTCGATCCAAAGATACCAGCCTGTGAGGGAATTCCTGACAACGTGTCGCTAACTGCACCGAGGCGAAATTCCGGGCAATTACGGCATGTTTGTGTGCTCAAATTAACCGCCGTGGCGGGGCATGAATCATCCCGTCCACAACACAGGCCACGCACGTGATCACGGGAGATGTCCACGACCGCGCCGGGTGGGCCGTAAACTGGCGCTCGTGACTTCGCCATTGCAACGTTTCCATCCGTTCATCCCCGCCGGAGGTGTGGGGTCGCGGCTGTGGCCGCTCTCCCGAGCGGATGCTCCCAAGTTCCTGCTGGACCTGACCGGTTCCGGCTCCTCTTTATTGCGCGCCACCTACGACAGGCTCGCGGGACTGTCCGCGGGGCCGGTCATGGTGGTCACCGGGCGAAGCCACGCCGGTGCTGTGCAGGAACAACTGCCCGAGTTGACCGGTGATGACCTGGTGCTGGAACCCTCTCCCAAGGATTCCGCCGCGGCCATCGGTCTCGCGTGCACGCTCATCGCCCGCCGTGATCCGGACGCGATCATCGGCTCGTTCGCCGCGGATCACGTGGTGGAGCCGGCCGAGACGTTCCAAACAGTGTTAAAGAGGCCGTGGAGGCCGCCGCAACTGGACGCATCGTGACGATCGGCATCACGCCGTCCTCCCCGGCGACCGGATTCGGCTACATCAAGGCGGGGGAATCGCTGGGCCTTGGACAAGCCCCGCACGCGCTCACCGTGGAACAGTTCGTGGAGAAGCCGGACAAGGACACTGCGCGCCGGTACGTGGCCAGCGGGAACTACACATGGAACGCCGGCATGTTCGTGGCCCCGGTGGGACTCATGCTGCAGTACCTGCGGAAGAGCGAGCCCGAATTGGCGGCCGGTCTGGACGTGATTGCCGACGCCTGGGACACGGACCGTCGTGACGCCGTCGTCGACGAGGTGTGGCCCACCCTGACCAAGACGGCCATCGACTACGCCGTGGCCGAACCCGCTGCAGCCGCCGGCGACGTCGCAATGGTGCCCGGCGATTTCACGTGGGAAGACGTGGGGGACTTTGCGGCGATCAACCGGCTCAATCAGGTGGATCCCAGCGGCGACTCGGATGTCGCGATCCTGGGCAAGAACAACCGAGTGCTCTCGGACGAGTCCTCGGGCATCGTGGTCTCGGACACCGGTCGTCTGATCGCTCTGATCGGCGTGCAGGACATCGTGGTGGTGGACACCCCGGACGCCCTGCTGGTCACGACCGCCGAACACGCTCAGCGTGTCAAGGATGCCGTGAACTCGCTCAAGAAGAACGGCGATACGGACGTCCTGTAGTCCATGACACAGTTGTCGGCGCTGCTCAGCCCCAATTGGGCCCACAGCGGTACGCTGAAACCCATGTTGGATCTTCCGCTGCCGTCCGCCGATGACATCGGCCTCCCCCCGGCCATCGGGCCGTTACTGTCGCACTACCTCCCCGGGCTGATTGCGTTCCGGCGCGACATCCACAAGCATCCGGAGCTCTCGTACGAGGAGTACCGGACCACCGATCGCATTGTCACCGCGCTCGAGGCCGTGGGCCTGAATCCCGTGCGCTTCTCCGCGACTGGCTGCTACGTGGATGTGGGGCGGGGTCCCGTGATGGTGGGCCTGCGTGCGGACATCGATGCCCTCCCCATCCAGGAGAACACCGGCCTGCCGTACGCCTCCGTCAACGACGGCGTGATGCACGCGTGCGGTCACGACATCCACACGACCATCATGGTGGGCGTGGCGCAGGTGCTCGCTGATCTGCATCGTTCCTCGCCGTTCGCGGGAACCGTGCGCGTGGTGTTCCAGCCCGCTGAGGAAAAGCTTCCCGGCGGTGCGCTGACCATCATCGATCAGAACGTGCTGGACGGTGTACCTCGCATGTTCGCGCTGCACTGCGAACCCAAGGTGGACGTGGGCCACGTGGGAACGCGCATCGGCGCGATCACCTCCGCCTCGGACACCGTTCGGATCGAACTGTCGGGCCGCGGCGGTCACACCTCGCGCCCGCACCTGACCGAAGACCTCGTCTACGCGATGAGTCAAATTGCCGTGAACGTTCCCGCCGTGCTCTCGCGCCGCATCGACGTGCGTTCCGGCGTGGCCGTGGTGTGGGGCCAGTTCCACGCCGGTGTTGCCCCCAATGCGATTCCCGTGTCCGGTTTCATGGCCGGGACCATGCGCTGCCTCGACGCCGAGGCCTGGCACCAGGCCGGTGGCCTGCTGGACGAAGTGGTCGAACAGGTGGCCGCCCGTACGGGGTGACCGTAGACCTCGAACACATCAGGGGAGTGCCCCCGGTGGTCAACGGGGAAACCGAAACCACTCTGCTGGAGATCGCCGCCCGCGCCGAGCTGGGTGAGGACAGCGTGATGCTCGTGGAACAGTCCATGGGCGGCGAGGATTTCGCGTGGTTCCTGCAACACGTCCCCGGCGCCATGATGCGTTTGGGTACCAGGCTCCCGGCGGTCGCACCTACGACCTGCACCAGTCCGACTACGCTCCGCAGGAAGAGGCCATCAGCTGCGGAGTTCAAGTGATGGCCTCCACCGCGCTGCGAGCCATTCGTCTGCGCGTGCGAGAACTCCACGACACAGCGGACTCGGCACTCGTCGAGTGATCCCGTGGCTACACTGAGACTCTCTAAAGTTTCCGGGGAGTAACTTCCGTAGCCTCCCCATCCAGAGAGCCCCTGCTCTCGTATCACCGGAGGACAATGATGACCCCTCGTTACTCGCGCGCACTGAGCGCCATTGCACTGACCGGCGCGGCCGGCCTCGTACTCGCCGGCTGTGGCCAGGCGCCGGAAGAATCCAACGGCGGCAACGCCGAAGCCAAGGATTTCAAGGGCTGCATCGTCTCCGACGACGGCGGCTTCCAGGACCGTTCGTTCAACCAGGCATCCTTCGAGGGCCTCAAGGCCGTCGAGGACAAGCTGGAGATTACGGTTCGTGATGCGGAGTCCCAGGCCGAGACCGAGTTCGAACCTAACCTGACCGCTATGGCGCAGGAGGGCTGCGACCTCACGGTCTCCGTGGGCTTCCTGCTCGCTGACACCACCAAGAAGGTGGCCGAGGCGAACCCGGACAAGCACTTCGCGATTGTGGATGACCAGTCCATCGAAGCGGACAACGTCAAGCCCATCGTCTACAACACGGCCGAGGCCGCGTTCCTGGCCGGTTACCTGGCTGCGGGTGCTTCCGAGACCGGCAAGGTTGCAACCTACGGTGGCATGGACATCCCGACCGTGACCGTCTTCATGGACGGCTTCTCGGACGGTGTGGACTACTACAACGAGCAGAAGGACGAGAACGTGGAGGTGCTGGGCTGGAACAAGGATTCCCAGAACGGCACGTTCCTGACCTCGTTCCAGGATTCCTCCCGCGCCAAGACCGTCACCCAGAACCTCATCGGCGACGGCGCGGACGTGGTCCTGCCCGTGGCCGGCCAGGCAGCCCAGGCACCCTGGACGCCGTGTCCGAGGCCAACAATGGCGGCGACAACGTGCGGCTGATCTGGCCCGACACCGATGGCTACGAGACTTTGGACACCGGTAAGGAATACGTCCTGACGTCCGTGCTCAAGGAAATGTCCACCTCCGTGGAGGACGTGGTGACCCAGGCGTCGACGGCAACTTCGACAACAGCCTGTACGTGGGCACCCTGGAGAACGGTGGCGTGGGCATTGCTCCGTACCACGATCAGCAGGATTCCGTGAGCGAAGAGCTCGACGGTGAGGTCCAGCAGTTGAAGCAGGACATCATTGACGGCAAGGTCAAGGTCGAATCCGAGAACGCGCCCAAGGCGTAAGTAGTCACCGCCCCCGGGCAGGAGTGAATCTGTGAAGTTAGAGCTACGTGACATCACCAAGAAGTTCGGCGGTTTCACGGCCAACCAGAATGTGAATCTGACGGTTGAGCCGCACCAGATCCACTGCCTGCTCGGGGAGAACGGCGCGGGCAAGTCCACCCTCATGAACGTGCTGTACGGGTTGTACGAACCGACCTCCGGCAGCATCGAGATCGACGGCAAGCCCGTGACGTTCTCCGGCCCTGGTGACGCCATGGCTGCCGGGATCGGCATGGTGCACCAGCACTTCATGTTGGTCCCGGTGTTCACCGTGGCCGAGAACGTGGCCCTCGGTAACGAGGCCACCAAGGGCGTGGGACTGGATCTGAACACCACCCGCCGTAAAATCCGTGAGATTTCGGACCAGTATGGGTTCCAGGTGGACCCGGACGCGATCGTCGAGGATCTTCCCGTGGGTGTCCAGCAGCGCGTGGAGATCATCAAAGCCTTGGTGCGTGAGGCGGAGGTGCTCATTCTCGACGAGCCCACCGCCGTGCTCACCCCCAAGGAAACCGACGAGCTGCTCAACATCATGCGACAGTTGCGTGACGACGGCACGTCCATCGTCTTTATCTCCCACAAGCTGCGCGAGGTCAAAGCCGTTTCGGACGTCATCACCGTGATCCGCCGCGGCAAGGTGGAGGGCCAGGTCGGCCCCGGGACGTCCACCGATCAGCTGGCCGCTCTGATGGTGGGCCGCGATGTCTCGCTGACCGTGGACAAGGAACCCGCCCACGCCATCGGCTCCGCCCTCGAGGTCGAAGACCTCACCGTGGTGGGGGCGAACGGTGTGGTGCTGGTCGACAACGTGTCCTTCTCCGTGGCGCCCGGCGAGATCCTGGCCGTGGCGGGTGTGCAGGGCAACGGCCAGACGGAACTTACCGAAGCCCTCGTGGGTCTTGCCGACCACGTCACCGGGTCCATCAAGCTCGAGGGCCAGGAACTGGCCGGGCGGGGCGTGCGCGAGGTGCTGTCGGCCGGCGTCGGATTCGTTCCCGAGGACCGCTCGACCGAGGGCCTCGTGGGTCCCTTCTCCGTCTCCGAGAACCTCGTCCTGGATCGTTACAAGGACCGCGAATTCGCGTCCGGACCGTCTCTGAAGCTCGGCGCCATGCGTGAGAATGCGCAGCAGGCCGTGGACAGCTACGACATCCGTGCCGGTTCGGTGGATGCCCCGGTGTCCACGCTGTCCGGCGGCAACCAGCAGAAAGTGGTCATCGCCAGAGAGCTGTCCCGACCGCTCAAACTGTTCGTCGCCTCGCAGCCCACGCGCGGCGTGGACGTGGGTTCCATCGAATTCATTCACAAGCGCATTGTGGCCGAACGTGACAAGGGCGTGCCCGTGATCATCGTGTCCACCGAACTGGACGAGGTGTACGCGCTCGCGGACCGGATCGCCGTGTTCTTCCACGGCAAGCTCATGGGCATCGTGCCCCCGGACACCCCCAGAGAAACGTTGGGCCGCATGATGGCCGGTGAAACGGCGGAAGAGGTCCTCCCGCCCGCGCCTGGGACGACAGCCAAGACCATCACCAACACGAGGGGACGCACACGGCATGAGCGCCACGACCACCTCTCCGGAATCGAATCAGGTCTCAGCACCCTCACCGGTCGAACTGAATCCGGATGACTTCCGCCGTTCACTGCTGGGCTCCACGCTGCAGTCGGTGCTGGCCGTTCTGGCCGCACTCCTACTGGGAGGCCTGCTGATCGCGGCCACCGATGAAACGGTGCGCGAATCGGCAAGCTACTTCTTCGCGCGGCCGGGGGACACCCTCACCGCCATGTGGGACGCCGCCTCCAGCGCGTACATCGCCATGTTCCACGGTGCCGTGTACAACCCCGATGGCAGCGGTCTGGCCGGCAAGTTGTATCCGCTGACCGAAACATTGACTGTGGCGACGCCCTTGATCCTCGCGGGTCTGGGTGTTGCACTGGCCTTCCGCACCGGCTTGTTCAACATCGGTGCGCAGGGCCAGATCCTCATCGGTGCCACCCTGGCGGGCTACGTGGGCTTCGCGTGGCAGCTGCCCGTGGGTCTGCACCTGCTGGTGGTCGTCGTGGCCGGTGCGCTGGGAGGTGCCATTTGGGGCGGCGTCGTCGGCCTGATCAAGGCACGAACCGGCGCCCACGAGGTCATCCTGACCATCATGCTCAACTACATCGCGATCAACCTGGTGTCCTGGTTGCTGACCCTTTCGACCTTCCAGCGCGAGGGATCGTCCAACCCCATCAGCCCGCCCATTGCGGAAACCGCGATGTTCCCCAAGCTGCTGGGTGATGGTTTCCGGCTGCACTGGGGCTTCGTGGTGGCCATCGCGGCGACCGTGGCCGTGGCGTGGCTGCTGAACCGGTCGACCATCGGCTTCGAACTGCGCGCCGTGGGCGCCAACCCGCGCGCCGCACGCACCGCGGGCATCTCCGTGACCAAGGGCTTCGTGGTGGTCATGCTGATCGCCGGAATGCTGGCCGGCCTGGCCGGTACCGCGCAGATCGCCGGAACGGAACACTCGCTCACGGTGGGCATCGCGGCGTCGTTCGGTTTCGACGCGATCACCGTGGCCCTGTTGGGCCGCTCCAAGCCGTGGGGCACGTTCTTCGCGGGCATTCTCTACGGCGCGTTCCGCGCGGGCGGCGTGACCATGCAGACCTCGACCGGAACCAACATCGACATCGTTCTGGTCGTGCAGTCCCTGATCGTGCTGTTCGTGGCGCTGCCCCCGCTGCTGAAACTCAAGTCCCGTCGCAAGGAGGTGGCAGCGTGAGTACCACGACCTCGGCCCCCGAGT
Organism: Kocuria atrinae C3-8; assembly: GCF_000286355.1. Classification (GTDB taxonomy): domain Bacteria; phylum Actinomycetota; class Actinomycetes; order Actinomycetales; family Micrococcaceae; genus Kocuria; species Kocuria atrinae_A. The sequence goes on from NZ_AJXN01000019.1 coordinate 17,307, forward strand.
CCTCGAACGCGCCCCAGGAGGAACTGTCCACCGCTGCCGCGAACCGGACCGTGGGTGTTCGCACCTTCCGGCCCGCTATCGGATTGGCCATCCTGGCCCTGGTGGCGCTGATCCTCTTCGCCCTGAATGCCGCGAGCGGTTCCGTGGAGTTCCGACTCTCCGACTCCGGTGACGCCATTCAGTTGCCCAATCTGTCCGTACCGATCACGGCCTACGGCTGGGTGGTCACCGTGGCGTTGGCCGCGCTCGCAGCGTTCGCCGCGGTCAGGGCGCGCAGCTTGCCCCGCTGGGCCTTGATCTTGGCCGGGTTCTTCTTCGTCACCGGATTCCTCGTGTGGATCGTGGGTACCGCGCAGACCCCGAGCATCTCGGTGACCGCGTTGCTCGCGGGTTCGGTCGCCCTGGCCACGCCGCTGATCTTCGGCTCGCTGGGTGGTTTGCTGTGTGAGCGTTCCGGCGTGGTGAACATCGCGATCGAGGCGCAATTGCTGTTCGGTGCCTTCTCCGCGGCGGTGGCCTCCACGGTCGCCAACAACGTGTGGGTGGGTCTGCTGGCCGCCGTGATCGGCTCCATGATGGTCTCGCTGGTGCTGGCGATCTTCTCGATCAAGTACCGCGTGAACCAGGTCATCGTGGGCGTGGTGCTCAACGTTCTGGTCTCGGGACTCACGGGCTTCATCTTCGCCACCGTGCTGCAGCCCAATGCGGCGGACTTCAACTCCCCGGCACGCCTGCCGCACATCACGATTCCCGTGCTGTCCGAGATTCCCGTGATCGGCCCGGTCTTCTTCGACCAATCGATCATCGGCTACATCATGTACGTGACCGTGGCGGTCGTCTGGTACGCGCTGTACCGCACCCGCTGGGGTCTGCGTACCCGCGCCGTGGGTGAGCACCCCAAGGCCGCCGACACCCTGGGCGTGTCCGTGAACGCGCTGCGCGTCCGCAACGTGCTCATGGGTGGTGCGGTGGCCGGTTTGGGTGGCGCGTTCTACACGCTGGTTTCGGTTTCCGCCTTCACTCGCGACATGACCTCGGGCGCGGGCTATATCGCACTGGCCGCGCTGATCTTCGGCCGCTGGAACCCGGTGGGCGCGCTGCTCGCGTCGCTGCTGTTCGGCTTCGCGTCCAACCTGGAATCGATCCTGTCGTTCCTGGGCACGTCCGTTCCCAGCCAATTCCTGGCCATGCTGCCCTACATCGTGACCATCCTGGCCGTCGCCGGACTGGTCGGGGCCTCGCGCGGCCCCGCAGCTTCCGGCGAGCCTTACGTGAAGGAGTAACCATGATCGACGACGCCGCCTGGCGCAGTTTGCAACAAGCCGCCACCGATGCGCTCCAACACTCGTACTCGCCGTACTCGAACTACGCGGTGGGTGCCGCGGCTCTCGTGGACGACGGGCGCGTGGTCACCGGCGCGAACATCGAGAACGCCTCGTACGGGGTCACCCTGTGTGCCGAGTGCTCGTTGGTGTCCGCCCTGTACATGTCCGGAGGCGGCAAGCTCGCGGCTTTCGTGTGCGTGGATGCCAATGGCGAAGTTCTCATGCCGTGTGGTCGGTGCCGTCAGCTGCTCTACGAACACCGGGCACCCGGTATGGAACTGCTGACCGTGAGCGGTGTGCGGAGCATGGACCAGGTCCTTCCGGATGCGTTCGGACCGCAGAACCTGGAATGACGCGGTGAGCATTCCGTCAAGAACGAACCCCGGATCATCACACGATGATCCGGGGTTCGTTCGCTGTTCTGGTCAGCGTCCGCTCAAACGCGACTCAGACGCCACTCGGTGGCATGAGCCGGTCGTGCAGGGGAGCGGAGTAGATCCGCGAAGGATCCAGTTTTTCCAGGGTGCGTACCGCGGATTCCCACCCCTGGTCCGCCGGTTGTCCTTGGTTGTAGGAACGGGGCACCTGGTTGCGCAGGATGTCTTGGTTCTGCCATGCGCCTTCCGCGGAGTATCCCCAACCTTTGGACCATTCCATGCGCACACCGGCGTAGGAGGCGTAGTTGTTGATGATCACTGTTCGCATTCCTGGAAGAACTGCAGGGAATACGGGGTGCCCGGGAAGGTGAGGATGTCCAACCACACCACGGTGTCCCATTCCGGGTGATCTGCGAACGGCCGAGACGGGGAGAGCGTGGGGGTAACGGCCCCGGGAATCTCCACGTCGGCGGGGTTGTCCACGCCGGTCACACGGATTTCGAGCGGACCGTTCACGGGGAACCGCCACCGCTTGGCGTAGTTGTTCACGCTGGACTTGTAATAGTTGTGGAACTCGTACAGCACCCGTTGCACATCAGCGCGGCGGCAGTGGATTGCATAGCCATTGGCCGTGACCTTGAGAGTGTTGGGACGCACGTACAACTGCAAGTTCTTGGGTGCGCCCCACAGGTCGGAGACGAATGACGTGGCGAGCGAGGTCGCGTGATCTTCTGCTGAGCGGGCCCAACTGGGTGGCAGTCGCCGGAGTACCGGTCTGGATCTTCTTGAACAGGTCCGAGATCTGCTGCGGGATATTGTCCGAAAACACATAGTTGTAGGGCGAAGAGGTCGAGCGGGACAGCAGCGGCTTGTAGCGGCTGAACTGCCAGGTCTTCAACCACGGGAACGATGTGAAGGGGAACAGGATCACTTCCATGCGCCCGCACGAACGCAGGTACGAGTCCACCGTGCGACCCCACGAACCGGGCTTGGCGAACAGTTCCCAGGTGGGCACGGTGATGTAACTGCGGCAGCGCATGTTGCCGAGCTGGGCCACGCGCAACTGGACGGACGTCACGATGGTGCGCCCCAGATTGGTGAGCAGCGGAGCGATGTCCGGGTCGGTGCGCTCGAATCGGCGGACCGCGTAGTCCCCGGCGGCCTCGTCCCACACCACGGCCTCCATGGAGACCACCAGATTGGACAGTGAACCGTATGTGGCTCCGGCCGGGCGGGTTTCGTTCGACGCCGGCACCGCGGTTCCGTGCCCGCCGATGGCCAGTGCGCCACCAACGGTGATGTCACCGGGGGCGGGGTGGTGCATGATGCCCAACCCGCTTCTGTTGGCCGCGTTCAGGACTGCCTCGAGCGAGGCCCCGCCCTGCGCGGTGACGGTCTTCGCGGCGGCATCAACGGTAATGGTGTTGAGGTGTTTGACGGTGTCCACCATGAGGACACGGGTCTCCTGGGTGCTGCCGGACTCGACGCTCAGCGGCGACCAGTTGTGTCGGTACCCGCGGGCCCGCAATTTCCAGCCGTTGGCGGACGCCCAGCGAGCTAGTTCCACCACCTGATCGGCGGTGGCGGGTGCAACGGTCCACAGGGGAGCGGTGCGCGTCTCCCCGGACCAGTTGGCGAAGACTTCGAGCCAGGGCGTCATCCCAGCGGGCAGCGCGGGCGCAGGATTACCGGGCACACGAACTGCGGCTTCAGCGGGACTCAACATGGCCGACAAGGTCCACCCGCCGCCGGCAACACCCACCGCTGCGAGTGCGGTCCGGCGGTTGATGCCTTCGTGTTCCAGGGCCACATCACCCTGAGCGGAGGCCCGATGCCGCGGCCGACCCAGCGGCACGCGCTCCCCGTCGGCCGTCATGGTTGCCCGGGGAGTGAAAAAACGCCGCACCGAGCGAGCAGTTCTAGTGATTCCCTGTGATGTGGACAGTCTGTGTGCGGGCATGATGAACTCCTATGCGCGCAGCGACCATCTCCGTGTCCCCGTGCGCGGACAATTTGGGCACCGACGAACACGCGTCACGCTGATCCAGCCCGATCAACGCTGTGCGATGGCAGCCCGCCATCGCCCCCCGCGACCCCTAGTTCCCCAGTGCTTCTCATTAACCGGTTCTCCGGTTATGTCTCCTAGTTTGCCAAGGAGGTCAGTAGGCTATCGGTCAGACAGGTGGGATCTTTAGGGGACGAACGGCAATAGTTGTAGGCTGTTCGGCCTACAAGATTCAGGCTCGGGCGCCATGTATTTTCATGGACACTCGGACCCCGAATTCCCACCGGCTACACCGAGCACGGCCCTATACTTTGGCAGAAGAGTAAGCGACGGTCCGGAAGGAAATTACACGTGGGTTTGAGAGACTTGTTCCGCAGTAAAAGCAACACCCCCAATACTCCGCAGCCATCACCCGGAGCCCCCGCCAATGACCCTCGCGCCCAGGAGACCGATCCTCGCGCGCAGGGCATCCAGAATGCAGACAAGTCGGGGCAGGCAGTTCCCGAGACCAACGCTCCGCAGCAACGCGATGTGAACGATCGCAATGATCACGCAAATGCTGCCGACAACGACCACCTGGTTGGTCACGACGGTCGAGCCACCGATGCCACTCCGAGCGTGAACAGCACGCAAGGAACCGATGCCCGTGGAACCGAGCAGCAGCAGCTGCCCGAATCCGGCCCGCTGCGTAACCTGGTCGACATCCTGCTGTCCCGCGGCGCGGACCGCGCTCGCCTGACTCTGGTGCAGTCCGGCAACGTCATGACGCACCAGACGCGCCAGGCTCACGGTGAGGCCCAGGACGAGGTCGAGAACGGCACCGTGGATCAGGGATCCCCCCTGTTCGACGACGTCGCGGACCTGTACACCCAGGCCATGAACACTCCCGTGGGTCCGTGGCGTCAGTTGGACCTGGCGGTTGCTCCCGAGCAGAACGGCCAGCGTCTGGTCACCGTCGATTACGCGTTCCCCAGCGGCCAGTCCCGCAAGGAGAGCTACGTGCAGGGTCGCGCCTGTCCGGCCGCGGCACCGACTCGACTGACGCCCGTGACGATGTTCGTCAGGACGCTCGACACGACGACGCCGCTTCGGGTGCCTCCCTCACCGACGGTCGCCTGGACGGCCCCGCGCGTGATGACAATGCGCCTCGGGACAACGCACCCCACGGCACGGATCGCGCGCAGGACGCACGCGCCGAAGACGGTCGCTCCAACGATGTGCGTGCGGATGAGGCACGCACTCACGGTGATGCGACGTCGTCGGCCGGCGCTGGCCTGGCGGGCGCGGGTCTCGGTGCGGCAGCGGGAGCCGGTGTGGCTTCGGGACTGAACCGTGACGAGAACGACCGTCGAACCGCAGACTCCGATCGCGATGGACTCACCGGAACCGACAGCCGAGACTCCGAGCTTCGTGACTCCGAGGTCTCCGGCGAGCGCTACTCCGAAACCGCTGTTTCGGACCGCGACGGAATTCAGGACCAATCTGAAACGGACATCGAGTCCGTGCGCGTGGTGGACGGGACCGACGCCTCCCCGGTGGCCGACGGTCAGATCGTGACCAAGGGCGATCCCGACCCCATCGTGGTGCCGGCTGACGATCGTCCCGGCCTCGGCCAGGCGGATCGTGACAAGGCAGATCGCGACCAGTCCTACCGCGAGGATTCCTTCCACGGAGACGCTGGGCGGGACGCAGATCGGAACGACACTCAGCTGGCCGCGGATTCCCAGCGTGTCGATTCGGACGCCGCTTATGGTGAGTCGGCCGATCGTGACGCTCGGGATTCGGTCCTGGAAGACCACGAGGGTCACGAGGACCACCAGCGTGATTCGTTGCGCGATGACCGCAACGATCTCCCGGAGCACGTGGACGAGTCCGAGTTCGGTGGTTTCACCGAGCCTGAGTCGCCCGTGGCACCCTCCGGCGCCGGTGCGGCCGCGCTAGCAGCCGATGACGACCCCACGGATGCCCCGCAGATGGCGCAGAGCACTGATGTGGCGCCGTCCCACACCGCACCGAGCGAGCAGCCCAGCGGTGATTCGCCGGCCACCGGCAACCTGGTGCTGACCCTGGGTGACGTGCAGTCCCGCTTGAGCGAGGCGCAGCGCCACCTGTTCGGCGAGGGTGGTACGGCTCGCGACGTCTCGACCGTTCTCATCCGTGTTCGTGCCCTGGGCACCTACTACGACGCCCTGACCCACGTCCGGTTGAACGGTTTCTGGGATCAGCGCGGCACGTTCGAGCTGGTTCCCGAGAACCTCTTGAAGGTTCAGGAGCTCAAGGACGATTCCTACGTGGAGGGCTCCGGCGCCCCGCTGGCCATGATGTTCCGCTTCCGCCCGGGCGTTCCCCCGGAGGTCTCCTTCGACTACTCGGACGAGGAAGCCTTTGTGCGCTACGAGCAGCGCCTGCCGGGTCAGAACTACTTGGAGGAGCTGCGCATGTTCCCGCGCACCGGCTCCAACATCCCCCAGCACATGAACGACGCTCTGCAGGATTGGAACTACTGATTCATGAGGCAGTCAACCTCCACCGAGGGCTCCGTCCGCGCTATGGACGGGGCCCTCGGGCCTATTCCAGCCGTGTGTCTCCACGATCATCTGGACGGCGCACTGCGCCCGGCCACCATCGTGGAGCTCGCACGGGAGATCAACCATGAACTTCCTGAGACCGATCCCGTGGCTCTCGGCCAGTGGTTCGAGGACAGCGCGAACTCCGGCAGCCTGGAGCGCTACCTGACCACGTTCGAGCACACCACTGCGGTCATGCAGACGGCAGAGGCCTGGCGCGCGTGGCCGAGGAGTACGTGCTCGACTGCGCGGCCGACGGCCTGATCCACACCGAGGTCCGCTGGGCACCCGAGCAGCATCTGGCCGGTGGCCTCTCGCTCGAGCAGGCCGTGGACGCCGTCCAAGAGGGCCTGGCGCGTGGCGTGGCCGAGGTCAAGGCCTCGGGCGGCCACATTTCCGCCGTGCAGATCCTGTGCGCGATGCGCCACCTGAACAACTCACGCGAGATCGCGCAGTTGGTGGTCGATCGCGTGCACGCGGCGGCGGTACGACGTCGCTCGGGGACGTTCCGGGCGAGCCCGCACCCGGGTCGGTGGTCGCGTTCGACCTGGCCGGTCCCGAGAAGGGGTTCCCCGCGTCGGACCACCGGGAAGCACTGGACCTGCTGGCCGAGAACCTGGTTCCCGTCACGCTGCACGCCGGTGAGGCGGACGGCCCGGAATCCATTCGGGACGCCTTGGTATCCGGCCGTGCACTGCGGATCGGCCACGGCGTTCGCCTGCTCGAGAATGACCCGGACGCCACCGGACCGCTGTCCCGGTGGGTGCGCGACCGCCACATTGCTCTCGAGGTGTGCCCGTGCTCCAACCTGCAGACCGGTGCGATCAGCCACTGGGGAGAGACCATCAAGGATCACCCCATCACGCAGTTGCACCGATCCGGGTTCACCGTCACGCTGTCCCCGGACAACCGGTTGATGAGTGCCACGTCCGTGTCCCACGAAATGTCCCTGCTGCTCTCAGAAGCTGGCTGGTCCAACCAGGATCTGGCGGACATCCAGCTCAATGCGGCCCGCGCGGCGTTCGTGCCCAGCGCCTACCAGGACTGGTTGGCCGAGCGGATCGAGGAGGCCTCCGCGTGAGTTCCCGTGACGTGGAACCGGCCGTTCCGGAAGGAACGGGCGAGCGGTTCGAAGAGCTCGTGAGCGTGATGAACCGGCTGCGGTCCCCGGGAGGTTGCGAGTGGGACGGCGCCCAGACCCATGAGTCCCTGCTGCGCTACTTGGTCGAGGAAGCCTACGAGGTGGTCGAAGCGGTCGAGTCCCCGAGCGCTGCGGGGGAGAGCGCGGCGGACGCCCGGGCGGAACTCGTCGAGGAACTCGGTGACATTCTGCTCCAGGTCGTCTTCCACGCGCGCATCGGCCAAGAACATGGCCAGGACGAGGCCTTCGACGTCACCGACATCATCTCCTCCGTGACCGACAAGCTGGTCCGCAGGCATCCACTCGTGTTCAGCGAACAGTCCGGGGAGCATTCGGCAGTTTCCACGGCGGCCGGTCAGTCCGGTGCCAGCAACGAAGAACTCTCCGCCCGGTGGGACGCCGTCAAGCGTTCGGAGAAGCCGCACCGCACCAACGTGTTCGACGGTATTCCGCCCGCACTCCCGGCGCTCGCGCTCGCGGAGAAGGCCTTGTCGAAGGCTCGCAGGCACGGCGTCGAAAGTAAGCCGGAACCGTCGGAGACCAAGGACACCGCGGCACTGGAACGCGCCGAAGCCGAATTCGGTGACCGGCTGCTGGAACAGGTGCGAGCGGCGTCGGCGGAGGGGCTGGACGCGGAACGCGCCCTGCGCGGGGCCGTGCGACGTTACATCCACACGAATAATCGGCCCATTTAGCCCGGAACCGACCGAGATCGGTAGGCTGAAGACAGGGCACCGCCCGATAGGTCAACGACCAGCAAGGAGATTATCCATGGCAATGATCATTGCTTTGCAAGCCCGTCAGATTCTGGACTCACGTGGCAACCCCACCGTAGAGGTCGAGGCACTGCTCGAAGACGGCAGCTTTGGCCGCGCGGCAGTTCCCTCGGGAGCATCCACGGGTGAATTCGAAGCAGCCGAACGCCGTGACGGAGACAAGAAGGTCTACCTGGCAAGGGCGTTCTGGACGCCGTCAATGCCGTGGACGAGGACCTGGAACAGGCCATCGTGGGCCTGGACGCCTCCGACCAGCGCGCTGTGGACCAGGCAATGCTCGACCTGGATGGCACCGACAACAAGTCCAAGCTCGGCGCCAACGCCATCCTGGGTGCATCCATGGCCGTGGCTCGCGCCGCCGCCAGCTCCGCGGACCTGCCGCTCTACAAGTACCTGGGCGGCCCCAACGCGCACGTGCTGCCGGTACCCATGATGAACATCCTCAACGGCGGCTCCCACGCTGACTCCAACGTGGACATCCAGGAGTTCATGATCGCTCCGATCGGTGCGCCCACCTTTGCTGAGGCACTGCGCTGGGGCGTTGAGGTGTACCACTCGCTCAAGTCCGTGCTCAAGGACCGCGGCCTGTCCACCGGCCTGGGTGACGAGGGCGGTTTCGCACCGAACCTCAAGTCCAACGCCGAGGCACTGGACCTGATCCTCGAGGCCATCAAGAAGGCCGGTTACAAGGCAGGTTCGGACATCGCCCTGGCCCTGGACGTTGCCTCGTCCGAGTTCTTCGAGAAGGGCAAGTACTCCTTCGAGGGCAAGAAGCGCTCTGCCAAGGACATGTCCGACTACTACGCGGACCTGGTCAAGAAGTACCCGCTGGTCTCCATCGAGGACCCGCTGGACGAGGACGACTGGGAAGGCTGGACCACCCTGACCCGCGCCATCGGCGACAAGGTGCAGCTGGTCGGTGACGACCTGTTCGTGACCAACCCGGAGCGTCTGGCTCGCGGTATCGAGGGTGGCGTGGCCAACGCGCTGCTCGTGAAGGTCAACCAGATCGGTTCCCTCACCGAGACCTTCGACGCCATGGAGCTCGCTCAGCGCAACGGTTACCGCTGCATGGTCTCGCACCGCTCCGGTGAAACCGAGGACACCACCATCGCGGACATCTCCGTGGCGGTGAACGCCGGCCAGATCAAGACCGGTGCTCCGGCTCGCTCCGAGCGCGTGGCCAAGTACAACCAGTTGCTGCGCATCGAGGAGGAGCTCGGCGACGCCGCTCGCTACGCCGGCGCTTCCGCGTTCCCGCGCTTCTCGGCCAAGTAAGACACACCGCCCAGTTATGGGCGAGCATTCCGCCCGGTTCCCCTCGCGGGGACCGGGCGGTTGCGTGTGTTGAAGCTCGCCACGGTGCGTGCGGGCAACAGCCAAGTTCGGGTCGCTAGAATGACCCGCAGGATTGATGGAAGGTGCGTCTCACGCTGAGACCACCGTGGAGCGCGGGAGGTGTGCATGGTCGGCCCCAGGCCCAGGATTCCCCGGTTCTCCGGGAAGAAACAGGGCGCGGACGGGAAGCCTTCGGCGTCCGAGGGCCGAGCCACCTCAAGCCCGCGCACCGGCACCCAAGGACCAGCGCCCCGGTCACTCCGGCGGCGGTTCGTCCACGGTCACGGCACCGACCCCGGCACACTCGTTCAACGGTCGACTCATCGCTCTGATCGTGGTGGCCACCCTGATCCTGTTCCTGGCCGCGCCCACCGCCAAGATCTTTTTCGACCAGCGTGCGCAGATTGCCGCTCTCGAAGAATCCATTGCGGCCAAGGAGCAGGAACAGCAACAGCTCAAGCTCCAGGAGGAACGCTGGGGTGACGAAGCGTACGTGGAGCAGCAGGCTCGTGAGCGCATGTTCTACGTGATGCCCGGTGAACGGGCCTACCTGGTGCTCGGAGCCGACCAAACGGGTCGACAGGCCGCGGAGTCCTCCGCGGAACAGGTCGAAGCGGGTAAACCTGCCTGGGCTGATGGCCTGTGGCAGTCCGTGGTGGATTCGGCCTTCCCCCGCAGCGAGCCGGAAATCGCTCCGGTGGAGCCCGAGCAGTAACCTTTCCCTCCTGACGGATCGTGTTCCGATCGAATCCGTCTCCCTCGACCAACTGGCCCAGCAGCGCGCCGGAAAGTAGTACGCAAGTGACTGAAGCTCAGCCGACTCACGACCCCGCAGTGACCCAGCAGGATCTCACGGTGGTGGGACACCAGCTCGGCCGCCCGGCGCGTGACGTGGTGGAAATCGCCGCCCGCTGCGTGTGCGGTAACCCGCTGGTTGTTGCCACCGCACCGCGGTTGGCCAACGGCACCCCGTTCCCCACGGTGTTCTACCTGACACACCCCGTCATCACCTCCGCCGTGTCCCGGTTGGAGGCCGAGGGCAGCATGTACGGCATGTCGGACCGGATCAAGGAGGACACCGAGCTGGCGGAGCAGTATCAGGCGGCCCACGAGCAGTACTTGGGGGAGCGGCGTCGGATTGGCGAGAAGGCCGGAATCGGCGAAGTCTCCGAGATCGAAGGGATCTCCGCAGGTGGCATGCCCACTCGTGTGAAGTGCCTGCACGTCCTGGTGGGCCACAGCCTGGCCGCCGGCCCCGGCGTGAACCCGCTGGGTGACGAGACCCTGGAACTCATCGCGGACACCTGGAGCACGGACCGGTGCGCGTGCGACCCGGAGTGGCGCACCGAGACTGACCGCGCCAACCGCACACGACCCGCGTGCACCGCAGACAACGACGCCCGCCTCACGGCTCATCCGTGAGGCGGGCGTCGTACTGTCAGAACGGGCTGCCGCAGGGCCGCCAAAACCGGACCGCTAGCGCTGCACCGACGTGGGTGCGCCGCGTCCACCGCGGTTCTGCACGGCCTTGATCAGCTCGACCAACAGGAAGATCACCACGCCGTTGAGCAGCGCGAAGCCCCACTCCACCCAGCCCAGCGGCGCAGAACCGAACCACGCGTTCATGAACGGCGCGTAGGTGAAGACCATCTGGACCGCCAACAGAATGCCCGTGGAGATCACGTGGCCTTGTTCCCCGTCAGGGCGCGCGGGTGCAGGCTGGACAGGTGCAGGAAACGCGAGTTGAACAGCACGAAGATCTGGCCGAGGACCAGCACGGACACCGCCGTGGTGCTGGCTACGGCGTCCGAGGCGCCCGAGTCGCTCATGACCCGGTAGGACAGCAGCGCGGCCGCACCGATGAAGAACGCCACCCACACCACGCGGAACCACAGGGACATGGGCAGCAGGTTGGCATCGCGGTCACGGGGACGGCGTTGCATGATGCCTGGTTCGGCCGGTTCATAGGCCAGGGTGATGGACAGCGTGATCGCGGTGACCAGGTTGACCCACAGGATCTGCGTGGGTCGCAGGGGCGGCTCTGCGCCGAGGAGCACGGACGCCAAGACCACCAGGCCCATGCCGATGCTCGTGGGGAGCAGGAACACCACGGACTTACGGATGTTGTCATAGATTCGCCGACCCTCGTGGACCGCGCCCTCGATCGTGGCGAAGTTGTCGTCCGCGAGCACGATGTCCGCGGCTTCCTTGGTCGCTTCGGTGCCTTGATGCCCATGGCGATACCCACGTTGGCGCGGGTCAGGCTGGGGCGTCGTTGACGCCGTCGCCGGTCATGGCCACCACTTCGCGGCGGGCCTGGAGGGCGTCCACGATGCGGATCTTGTGTTCGGGGCTCGTGCGGGCAAAGACGTCCACGTCCGTGACGCGCTCGACCAGTTCCTCCTTGGTCATGGCCTCGACCTCGGCGCCGGTCACCACCACGGGGTCGTCATTGGTGGACAGGCCCAGCTCGCGGCTGATCGCACGAGCGGTTTCCGCGTGGTCACCGGTGATCATCTTCACGCTGATCCCGGCACCGTGACACGAAGCCACCGCCGTGATGGCCTCCTCACGCGGCGGATCCACCAGACCCACGAGCCCCACGAATTCGAGCCCGTCGTCGAGGTCTTCGTGAGACAGGGTGGCGGTGCCCGCGGCAACGGTCTTGCGCGCGGCGGCCAGCACCCGCAGCCCTTGCGACGCCAGTTCCGTGTTGGCGCGTTCCCACTCGTCCGGATCGAAGTCAGTGGCGCCGTGAGCGTCCGGCAACTGGGTCGAGCAACGCTGTAGCAGCCGGTCCGGGGCTCCCTTGACCAGGATCTCGCGCTCGCCGCCGGGAGCCTCGCTCAGCACCGCCATGTACTTATTGGCCGAATCGAACGGGAGCGCGCCCACGCGACTGTAGGGAGCGGCGTCGAACCCGGCCTTGCGTCCGAAGATCGCCAGCGCCGCCTCGGTCGGCTCGCCCACGATCTGGATGCGCTCGCCGGTCCCGCGCAGGGTGGCGTCATTACAGAGGACGACGGCGCGCGCGAGCGTCCGCGCGTTGCGGGAGGCTTCTTCGGCGGCCTCACCGGAGGCCACGACCGTGCCCTGATCCGTGTACCCCTCGCCGGTGATGGCAAAGCGACCGCCGGGCACGGAAGCCACGCGGGCGGTCATTTCGTTGCGGGTCAGCGTTCCGGTCTTGTCCGAGCAAATCGTGGTGACCGCGCCGAGAGTTTCCACCGCCGTCATCGTGCGGGTGATGGCCTTGTGCCGCGCCATTTGCTGGACGCCCAGCGCCAGTGTGATGGTGACGAGCGCCGGCAGGCCCTCGGGCACCGTGGCCACAGCAAAGCTGATGAACGAGCTCAGTACCGTCTGCGTGGGCATTGAGTAGATGAACCACGCGACCAGCATCATCACGGCGCTGACGACCAGGATGCCCAGCGCGAACTGTTTGCCCAGGCGGTCCATCTGTTCGGTCAGGGGAGTGGCCAGCTGGTCGATGTCGTCCACGAGGGACTGGATGCGGCCGATCTCCGTGTTCGAGCCGGTTGCGACCACCACGCCCAGCGCGGTGCCGCGGGTGACCACGGTGCCGGAGTGCGCGATGCTGGTGCGGTCGCCGATGCCGGCGTCCTCCGCGACGGCTTCCACGTGCTTGTCGCTGGGCTCGGATTCACCCGTGAGCGCGGATTCGTCGATGGCTAGGCGGTTGGCATCCAGCAGGCGCAGGTCCGCCGGGACCTTGTCCCCGGGACCCAACCGAACGACGTCGCCGGGCACCAGATCTTCGCCCTCCACTTGCTGCCACTCGCCGTCGCGCAGCACCGACGCGTGCACGGAGAGCATGCTGCGGATCCCAGCGAGTGCCTTCTCCGCTTGCCCCTCCTGCACGAAACCGATGACCGCGTTGCCCACGGCCACTGCGATGATCACCCAGAAGTCGACCCACTCCCGGTAGAAGGCCGTGATGACCGCTGAGACCAACAGGATGTAGATGAGCACGTTCTTGAAGTGCGCCAGGAACCTCAGAATCGCGGGTTTGCGCTTGGCGGCCGGCAACCGATTGGGCCCACCCGATCCCGGATGTCCGTTGCCTGCGCGCTGGTCAGGCCCGATTCTTGCGAATCCCATTCCCGCAGGCTTCCGCCGGAGTGAGCGCGTGGAAGGCACGGGTGGATACTGTGTCGCCGATTTCTGAGGTCATCGATGGTCTCGTTCGTGTTGTCGCGTGTCAGGCAGGGAAATCGTTAGCTGCCTTCATTTTTTCACACCTTGGTCAGACCATTCGGTCCAAGGCACGCCCGTAACGCGGGTAAAGTGGGACCGCGCTGCTGAATGGGCGCATTCCCCACCGAACCGAGGATCCACCACCCATGCGCGTTGCTGCCATTGACTGCGGTACCAACTCCATTCGCCTGCTGATCGCGGATGTGAAGGACACCAACGGACACCCCGAACTCGTCGACATCGTGCGTGAGATGCGCGTGGTTCGGCTGGGACAGGGCGTGGATGCCACCGGCTGGCTGGCCGAGGCGCCCTGGAACGGACCTTCGCCGCGACCGAGGAATACGCTCGGCTGATCAAGAAGCACAAGGTGGACAAGATCCGGTTCGTCGCGACGTCCGCCACGCGTGATGCGGGCAATCGTCAGGTCTTCATGGACGGCATCAAGGAACGGCTAGGTGTCGTACCCGAGGTCGTCACCGGAGATGAAGAAGCAGCCCTGTCCTTCCGCGGTGCCGCCAACGCCACCGGACCCCTCAGCCCCGAGGACCGTGTGCTGGTGGTCGACCTGGGCGGCGGTTCCACCGAGTGCGTGCTGGGCACCGTAGACGGTGTGAGGGCAGCCAAGAGTGTGGACGTGGGATGCGTGCGCATGACCGAACGGCACCTGGCTCCAACCCTCCCACCGACGAACAGCAGCGCCAGGTACTCCAGGACGTGGACGAGGCCATGGATTCCGTATCCCGCATGGTTCCGCTGTCCCAGACCACTCACTTGGTGGGCGTCGCGGGGACGATCACCACTGTCACGGCTCACGCCATGGACTTGAAGAGCTACAACCCGGACAAGATTCACGGCTCGACCATGTCCGTGGACTCGATTGCCAAGGCGTGCAAGGACCTCACGGCCATGACCAAGAAGGAACGGGCCCGGTTGGGGTTCATGCACGAGGGTCGTGTGGACGTGATCGGCGGCGGTGCCTGGTGTGGCGGCGCGTGATCGAGCGCGTGGTTTCCGCGACACAAGGCCGCGTGCAGTCGGTCACAGCCAGCGAACACGATATTTTGGACGGCATCGGTCTGTCCCTGGTCCGCTGACCCCGCGATCGTCCTGAACATCCAACGGCCAGGGACGTCCCCACCGGTGCGTTCCTAGTCGAGTTGAGGTTAGTAATGTCGGTTCACCCCAAGCGCCGCCGCGTACTTTCGGGTGCTGCCGCTGCCGCCATGGTCCTGTCTTTCGCCGCAGCCCCCGCGGTGGCCATGCCCGACAACGAACAGCCCCCGGGAGCTCCCGCACCCGCGCCGTCGATCCCCGTGGAAACCCCCGTGCACCGCCGCCACCGGACGGCAAGGTGCCCGTTCCCGTGGACTCGATCCGCGACCGCGAGTACTGGCTGGACGAATACGGCGTGCGGGATGCGTGGAAAGAATCCACCGGCAAGGGCGTGAAGATCGCCGTGATCGACACCGGCGTGGACGCGACCCATCAGGATTTGCGGGACACCGTCAAAGACGGGACGGACGTCTCCGGCAAGGGCGATGGCAAGGGCCACCGCGGTCTGGGCTCGGAACCCGAACACGGCACGCTCGTCTCATCCTTGGCCGCGGGAACCGGCCACGGTGAGGACAATCCGGACGGCCCTGGCAAGCAGAGCGGCGTGGTGGGTGTGGCTCCTGAAGCGGAGATCCTCCGGTGTCCCTGTGGCTCGGTAACGAGGAACCGGGCGTCAAGGATGTCAACGAGCAGATCCCCAACGCCGTGCGCTGGGCCGTGGACAACGGCGCGGACGTCATCAACATGTCCGTGGGCTCGGATTCCACGGAATGGCCGAAGTCTTGGGATTCCGCGTTCGCGTACGCGGAGGAAAAAGACGTGCTGGTCGTTGCAGCCTCTGGCAACCGTGGCTCCGGGCTGAACCAGGTGGGGGCGCCCGCCACGATACCCGGTGTGCTCACGGTGGGTGGCGTGAACCGAGCTGGGCAGGCGAGCTGGGACTCATCCTCCCAGGGCATCTCGATTGCGGTGGCGGGTCCCAGTGAGGACATGGTCGGTGCCATGCCCGGCGACGCTTACGCCGAATGGTCCGGAACCTCCGCTACCGTGCCGCTGGTTTCCGGCACTGCCGCGCTGATCAAGTCCAAGAACCCGGACCTGAGTGCCGCGCAGATCGCCAACCAGATCATCCGGACAGCCCACGACGCCGGTGAAGAAGGACAGGACTCCTTCTACGGACACGGAATCCTGGACGTGAAGGCTGCCGTGGAAGAGGACGTGCCCGAGGTGGACGAGAATCCGCTGGGCAGCATGAAGCACTGGATGAGTGTGCACCGGCCTGCGGCTCCGGAAGCCAGCGAAACGGCGTCGTCACCCGAAGCGTCCGAGACCCCGGACACCGAACAGGTGACAGAGGAAGCAACGCCGCCGGTGGCTCAGGCGCCGCTCAATGAAACCGGTGCCCTGCCCGTGGTGATCCTGGCCGGTTTCGGGCTGGTCGTTGCCGGGCTCACCGTGGCCGCGGTGCTGCACATCCGCTCGATGAACCGCTGACACCGATATTTCACGATCAGCGCAGTCCGGCGCCCGCCTTTCAAAGCGGAAATTAGGTCAGCGATGAGTAGACTTTCAGACATGGCTTTCAATCAATTGGCTAAAGACCGCCCGCGTCTCCTGATCGTCGGCGGCGGATACGTCGGTTTCACGCTCGCACAACAGCTGCAAACCCGCATCAAAGAATCGGGTGGCGTGGTTACGGTTGTCGATCCCAACCCGTACATGACCTACCTGCCGTTCCTGCCCGAGGTTGCCGCCGGCAACATCGAGGCACGTAGCGCCATCGTTCCGCACCGTCAGCACCTCAAGGACTGCGAACTCATCGGTGGCCGCGTGGAGAGCATCGACCACGCCAACCGTACGGTCAGTATCCGCGGCATCGATCAGGGTCCCAACTTCGAACTGCCCTATGACGAGATCGTCATTGCCGGTGGTTCCATGACCCGCACGTTCCCCATCGAGGGGCTGGCTGAGAACGCGATCGGTCTGAAGACCATCGAAGAGGCTGTATCTCTGCGCAACTGGTTCTGGAGCGCATCGAGATCGCCTCGTTGACCGATGATGAGGCAGAGAAGCGCAAGCGCTCACGTTCATCGTGGTCGGTGGCGGCTTCGCCGGTATCGAGGCCATCGGTGAACTCGAGGACATGGCCCGCACCGCCGTGGAGCGCAACGACCGCCTCAAGGTTTCCGACTTGCGCTTCGTGCTGGTCGAGGCCATGGGCCGCATCATGCCCGAGGTCACCGAAGAACGCGCCGAGAAGGTCGTGGCCGACCTGCGTTCGCGCGGCATCGAAGTTCTGTTGAACACCTCCTTGGACTCCGCCAAGGACCAGTTGGTCAAGCTGATCAACATGAAGGACAAGTCCCCGGCCGGCGAGATGTACACCGACACCCTGGTGTGGACCGCTGGTGTCCAGCTTCGCCGTTCGTCAAGAACAGTGACCTGCCCGTGGACGAGCGCGGCCGCGTGCGTGCCGGTGCTGATCTGCGTGTGACCGGCGACGACGGCCCCATCGAGGGTGCCTGGGCCGCTGGCGACATCGCCGCTGTTCCGGACCTCACCGGTGCCGGCCCCGGCGGTTTCTGCGTTCCCAACGCTCAGCACGCCGTGCGCCAAGCCAAGACCATGGCCAAGAACATCATGCGTCCCGCGAGCAAGCCGCTCGAGGATTACTACCACGAGAACCTCGGAGCCGTGGCGGGCCTGGGCCTGTACAAGGGCGCAGCCACCATTCGCGGCGTGGACTTCGGTGGACTGCCGCTTGGGCCGCACACCGTCTGTACCACGGCTACGCGATCCCCACGGTGGAGCGCAAGGTCCGCGTGTTCAGCGAATGGGGCATCAACCTGCTCTTCGGCCGCGACACCACCGGCATGCGCCACGTGCGTGACCCGCGCCGTTCGTTCAAGATCGCCGCAGGTGACGAAGTGGATAAGGCCAAGGCAAGGCTGTAACCTACGGTTGCTCGCGAAGCTACCGGTTCAGCTCCCTTCACGGGCGGTGAACCGGTAGCTTTTGCACTGGCCCCCATAGCCCAATTGGCAGAGGCAGCGGACTTAAAATCCGCGCAGTGTGGGTTCGAGTCCCACTGGGGGCACCATTTGACGGGGACCGCGTATTCGCCGGCGGGCCCGAACTAGGGCGTGAGGTCGAACGCCTGCGCCAGAAGTTCGTGTGAGCGGCGGCGGGCCGCGGGATCAGCAATGAGATCCTGGATCATGAGTTCGTCCGCCCCGCTCTCGGCGACCATCTGCTCCAGCGTTGCGCGCACATCATCAGGGCTGCCTGCCACGAACTTGGGCCACTGGCCGCCGGTGATCGTGACAGGCTCATCCTGCTCAGCCTGGCTCATCTCAGCGGCTGCTTCATCGGGGGAGGGGACCATGACCGCTCCCGCGTCCCGGCCCGCTCGGCGCAGCGTGCGTAGAAACCCTTCGGGGAGCCCGCGAGGTGCAGGCCGTCGGCGGTGGTCTCACCCACGGCCACGTTGACCGCGAGAATCGCTCGCGGTGAGTCCAGCCCGAACCCCTGTGGATTGAAGTTCTTACGGTAGTGACGCAGGGCCGGGGCTGCGCCTTGTGGATTAATGAACCCGGCGAAGGTGTAGCCGATGCCCAATCCTGCCGCCAGATTCGATCCGTTGGGGCTGGACCCCAGCAGCCAGGTCTGCGGAACCTCGGGCACGGTGGTCATGAGCGGGTTTCCGGCGAAGGGATGATCCTCGGGGAAGGACTCATACAACCAGGCCAGAGTCTCCAGAATCTGTTGCTGGTGATCAACCTGAGCGGGGCGTTGGCGGTTCTGCTGTAACGCCGCATCGATCACCGGACCCGCGGTTGCGCGCCCCATGCCCAGATCGATCCGACCCGGCGCCATGGCCTCCAACTGTTTGAACATCTCTGCGACCTTGAACGGGCTGTAGTGGTTCATCAGCACCGCGCCCGATCCCAACCTGATGCGGGAGGTCATCGCCGAGGCCGCTGCGATCAGCAGCTCGGGATAGTGCGATGCCCCGGACCGGCTCAGATGGTGCTCGGCGAACCAGACTCGGTGAAATCCCAGCTCTTCAGCGTGCCGGGTATTTTCCAGCGAGTCGGCCAGAGCATCCTTCTCGGTGGTTCCGGGGGCGACCGTTCCGAGGTCAACGATGGACAATGTCACAGCGGGCGCTCCTCGACGTGGGCGACGGATGCTTTCGACCCTACGGGAGTTGGTCGTAGATCGCGCCCCTGCCAGTCGATGACAATTATGGCTCGGGTTCGCAGTATTCCCCCCTGATCAGCTGCGATCCGAAGCCTCAAATGTTCAACCGCGCCCTCGTCGTTGCAAATTGACATGACCACCGAGGACATCGAAATGATCGAGCAGGTCAACGAGATAGTTGTCGATCGACTCTCGGGCCCACGCACCGAGGAGGATGAAGAGTCAAGTGACCCGGAAAACACTCCAGCGTCGCAAGGACGATGTGTTGAGTGGATTCCCACAGGAGGACGGTGTAACCCGTGGCGACGATGAGAGCTTCGTCCGCTAGTGGTCGCAATCCGCGGAACAGGACGGCGGCCAAAACTGACAGCGCCGCTCGTCCGGGCAAGGTCAACACGCACAGCGCCAAACAGCAGCAGCAGCTTCTGAAGCGATCAAGAAAGCTGCAAGAAGTGCGTGATGAGCGTAAGAAGGAACTCGGCGTTGGCTAGCCAGCGCATCTGATCCGATTTCATCCCTGCACCACAGGATGTGGCCCGCAACTCCGTGAAGATTCTCGCAGAAGCGGGCCGCTCATATTCGATGGTTCTGTGTCGGCTCAGGTGGGGTCCGGCACGATGTTGTGGTTCAGGCGGAATAGGTTCTGAGAGTCGTAGCGATTCTTCAGGTCCTTCAACCTGTCGTAGGTCTGTGGGCCGTAAGCCTGTCGGGCGGCCTGGGTCATGTCGTGACCGCCCTCAGCTCCCAGGAAGTTCACGTACTGCCCCTGCTCGGCGAAGGGCTGCATGCGCCCGTGAGCTTCCGTGCGAAGGCTGTCAACCGCTCGTCCTCGGCAGGATCGGTCCAGAATCCGTAGATGTTGAGCCAGAACCGGGCGGAGCGGTTGGGAAATGCGGTGTCATCTTCCGCTACGCGACTAAACGCACCGCCTAAGCAATGGATGTCGATGCCCGTTCCGTGCCAGGTGACTTCCGAGGCGATGTCGACCAGGACATCCACGACCTCACGATCCATCCGGGAGAAGGACACGTTTTTCCAGTACCCGCGTGAGCCCTTGGGGAAGAGAACGTCCAGACTCGACTGCCAGCCGATCCAGTCCGTGAGGTGTACGTCTTCACCATCCGGTGGCGCAATCTCCCGCAACTGCTGGATCAGCTCCAACCCCGCGGCCTGGTCCTCCGAAGCCCACGCGAAACCCACGATCATCCACGGGTCGTCGCCCATGCCGAACTCTGGTGGCAGCACCAGGATGGAGATGATGGGTGTCATCTCGTCGGGCAGGGATTGAGTCCAGTGTTCGAATGAAGTCAGGGCATCACGCCAGTGAGCCGGCTGGTAGAAGAAGTTTCCCACCAATACGGGCGATGACAGTGACCGAGCGTGGAACGTGAAGGACGAGACCACGCCAAAGTTTCCGCCCCCGCCGCGCAGTCCCCAGAAGAGGTCGGGGTTCTCCCCGGCGCTCGCCGTGAGATGCTCCCCGGAAGCTGTGACGATACGGGCGGATTCCAGATTGTCCAGACTCAGGCCGCAAGACCTGGTCAACCATCCCACGCCGCCGCCCAGCGTCAGCCCGGCGATCCCGGTCGCGCTGATCACGCCCATGGGAATCGCGAGTTGATGAGGCGCGGTCGCATGATCGACGTCCGAGAGAGTGGCTCCAGCTGCGACCGTGACCAGGAGACGTTCCGGATCAACCTCCACGGCCCGGAGTTGGCACAGGTCCAGGACGAGCCCGCCCTCCACGGTGCCGTGCCCGGCCACGTTGTGTCCGCCTCCGCGGATCGCCAGCGGCAGTCCCGTGTCTCGCGCGGCCTCCAGGACCATATCGATGTCAGTGTCTGATCCCGCACGGATCACTGCGCAAGGGTAGACATCGATCATGCCGTTCCACACCGCTCGTGCGCTGTCGTACCGGGAATCGTCGGGGGTGATCAGATCCCCGGACAACGAATCGTCCAGTTTTTTGAGCGCAGCCGTGATCTCGGGGCTGTTGGTGTGCGAAGTGTGCGTGCTCATGATGCTGCTGCTTCCCCGATGAGAGATCTGCATCTCTACCGTGACGATGAATGGTGGCTGCAGGGATCGAAGTTTCTCCACGCCGCCACTGCAGAACTCGGGGAATGACATTCCCGGGCCTCGGAGCCTCCCAATGTGTCTCCGGGCTGGAACGGTACGACGCTGAACCAATTATAAGTCCACTTGGTAACCCGGTCTACGCCAGTGAGCCATCACGGTAGAAAATCTCGTCGTGATCAAAAAGAAGCAGCCCTCAACTGCGTTTTTTGCCGACGAACCGATCCACGCGCTGCACGCTCTCCGGATGTCCGGACAGTTTCGCGATGCTCGCTGATTCGTTGCGCAGGTGCTGCTCGTACCCCTCCAGCGTGGCGGCCCGCAGCAGCTTCTTGGTGGGCCCGTACGTCTGAACCGCCCCGGCCAGAAAACGGTCCTCGGTCTCGGTCAGCCGCTCCGGGAACGACGCCGCTGCCGTCACCTCGTTCGCAAGGCCCCAGTCCACGGCGTCGGCGCCGCTCAGGACCCGGCCGTTCAGCGCCAGCTCGGTAGCGCGGTGGTGTCCCAGCGCGCGGGGGAGCAGGTACGCGACTCCGGTGTCCGGTGACAGGCCCATCTTTGAGTACGCAGCCAGCATGCTCGATTGATCAGAGGCCAGCACCCAGTCAGAGTTCAGGACCAGGCCGAACCCTGCGCCGGCCGCCGTCCCGTTGACTCCCGCGACGATGAGCAGACGCGAACGCATCATGGCCAGCGCTACGTCGTGGGCGGCGTCGGCGAGGTCGCGTAAGAAGGCGGGACGATCCGCGGGCTCGTAAGACGCCATGCTCGTGACGTCCCCGCCTGCGCAGAAGAACCGGCCCTCGCCGGTGAGAGTCAGCACGTGGATGTCCGGGTCGGACTCGGCGTCGCGCAGGGCGGCCACCGCCTCCCGCGCCATGTCGAGCGTGAAGGCATTGCCGTCCGCCGGGCGGTTCATGATGAGCCGAACCACGCCGGGGCGGCGTTCGATCCGGACGGCCGAGGGGGTGTCGTTCGAGGTCATGGTGCTCCTGTTGGACTGGTCGGGGATGGTTTGGATGCGCTCACGCGAAGGCGCTGACGCCGGTGAGGTCGCGGCCGAGGATGAGAGCCTGAACCGATTCCGTGCCCTCGTAGGTGTGCAGTGCTTCCACATCGGTCATGTGGCGGATCACGTGGTTCTCCAGCAGAATCCCGTTGCCGCCCAGCATGTCCCTGGCCACAGTAGCGATCCGACGGGCGGCGCGCGTGTTGTGGTACTTGAGCATCGAGGCCTGCGCGGGCCTCATGGTGCCCGCGGCCTGAAGTTGCGTCACCGCCACGCACTGCAACTGCATGTTGGTCAGCTCCGCGAGCATCTGGGCCAGGCGCTCCTGCACCATTTGATGACCGGCCAGCGGTTTGCCGAACTGTGTGCGTTGCTTTGCGTAGGACAGTGCCGCCTCGAACATGGATGTCGCGTGGCCCAGCGCGGACCAGCCCACGTTCACGCGCGTCTCCACGAGAGCGCGGGACACGTCCTTGAACGAGCTCACGTTGGGCAGCTGGGAATCGGCGGTAACGCGCACATTGTCCAGCGTGATTTCAGCCTGATGAATGGCACGCAACGCGCCCTTACCCTGAATGACCTCGGCCGAATATCCCGGGGTGGCCTGCTCCACGATGAAGCCCTTGACCTGGCCGTCCGCCTGGTCTCGCGCCCACACGATGGCGATGCCACCGGCGGCACCGTTGCCGATCCACTTCTTGTAGCCGTTCAGAACCCACTCGGAGCCCTCGCGCCGCGCAGTGGTCTCCAGCGACACCGAATCCGAGCCGTGATTGGGTTCCGTCAGCGCGAAACCACCGAGCAGCTCACCGCTGGCCACGGGCTCCAGATACCGCTGCTTCTGCTCATCGCTCGCGAACAGCACCAAGCTGCGCAGCACCAGACCACCCTGCACGGCCGCGGCGGCGGCCAGGGAACCGTCCGCGCGGGAGATTTCCATCGTGACCAACCCCGCGGCCAAGGGCGACATGGACCGATGCCCCGAGACCTCCAGACCATCCGTCAGAAGATCGAGTTCACCGGCCCGGCGCACCAGGTCCGTGGGGTACTCACCGCGATCCCAGTACTCGTTGATCAGGGGCAGGATCTCCGCACCGTATTCGCGGGCATGGTCCCAGTGCGTCCGGTCCTCGTCGCTCAAATCGTCCAGCACCGAGAGATAGTCGGTGCCTAGGGCATCGGCCAGGTCATAGCGCTGCGACGGCCCGGCGCTCATGCGTGATCCTCCGTGGCCCCGGTCCCGGCCCCGGATTCGCTCGCTTCCGCAGCCACCGGCGACGACGCCGCTCCGCCACCTTCCGTACCGGACACACCCGCGTCACCCTGTCTGGACGATGCTCCGTTGGCGTCCTGAGTTCGCTCCGCCCGCAACTCCCGCTTGAGCAGCTTGCCCGACTGGTTGCGGGGTAGTTCCGCGACGAAGTCCACCCGCTTGGGCACCTTGTAGTCGGCGATCCGCGACTTCAC
This sequence comes from Kocuria atrinae C3-8, assembly GCF_000286355.1. Taxonomy (GTDB): domain Bacteria; phylum Actinomycetota; class Actinomycetes; order Actinomycetales; family Micrococcaceae; genus Kocuria; species Kocuria atrinae_A. The sequence goes on from NZ_AJXN01000019.1 coordinate 40,862, forward strand.
GTGCGCGCGCACGGTTTCCGGAGTCAGCGTGGTGCCCTCCTTGAGCACAATCACCGCGGTGATGGCCTCGATCCAGCGCTCGTCAGGCAGACCGACACGGCAACCTCTGCGACCTCATCCAGCTCATAGATGCAGTCCTCGACCTCCCGCGGAGCCACGAGTACGCCACCGGTATTAATGACGTCCTTGATGCGGTCCACCACCTGGATGAACCCCTGCGCATCTTGGGTGACCTGGTCACCGGAACGGAACCACCCGTCCACGAACGCCTGCTCGGTGGCTTCGGGTTTGTTCCAGTACCCGGTCAGCAACTGCGGGGAGCGGTACTGGATCTCGCCGGGTTCACCGGGTGCGGCCAGCTCGCCCGCGGAGTTGACCACTCGAGCTTCCACGTAGAACACGGGCCGACCGCACGAGGCCGGCCGCGCCTCATGTTCCTCCGGTCGCAGCACGGTGCACAGCGGGCCCAGCTCGGACTGGCCGAAACAGTTGTAGAAACCGATCCTCGGATACCGCGAGCGCAACCGCTGCAGCACGGTCACCGGCATGATGGACGCCCCGTATTGCGCCTTGGTCAGCGAGGACAGGTCGCGGGTGTCCAGCTCGGGGGAGTTCGCCAGCGGAACCCACACGGTGGGCGCCAGGAACAGCGACCCGATGTGTTCTGTCTCGACGAGCTCAAGGATCTGAGCGACGTCGGGCTTGGCAATCACGCGCGCTGTGGCACCCAACGTGAGGTAGGGCAGCAGGAACACGTGCATCGCGGCCGAATGGTAGAGCGGCATGGCAATCAGCGGGCGGTCCTCGGCCGTGAAATCCAGCGCGATGATCGAGGAGACGTACTCGGCGATCAGCGCGGCGTGCGTCATCATCGCACCCTTGGGCGCGGACGTGGTGCCTGAGGTGTACAGCAACTGGAGCAGGTCGCTTTCGTCCACGGGCACGTCCACCGGTTCCGACGACGCCGCCCGGTCCAGGGCCGTCTCCAGCAGCGAGACCTCTTCTGGTCGGGTATCGGGGGCAGGCTCTGCGTTCGGGAACATCGACCACACCTGGCCGACACCTGCGGCGCGCCCGGAGGCACGGACGTCGTCGACCAACGGAAATAGGGCGTTGTCGACCACGAGCAGGCTCGCTCCGGAATCCTCCAGGATGTAGGCCAGCTCGTCACCCTTGAGCGCGAAGTTCACGGGAACGTGCACCAACCCGGCTTCTGCACACGCGAGGTACAGCAGGAGATAAGCATCCGAATTGGCGCCGTAGGCGGCGACCCGCGCACCGGAGGGCAGCCCGGCGTCCAAGAGTCGACGAGCCACGCGATGAACGGCATCGCCCAGTTCGGAGTAGGTCCAGCGCCGCTCCTCGAACAGGAGGGCGGTCGCGGGACCGTTGCGAGTGACCGTGCGACGGAGCAGGTCACCGACCGTGTTGGATTGTGCCGTGGCCACCGCGTATTCGGTTTCGTGGTTCTGGGATGCTGCGTTCATGCTGTTCGTGTCCTTTAAGCGGAGAGTGGATCCGGGGGTTAGCGGGGGTGTTCAGAGGCGTTCAATGATCGTGACGTTGGCCTGACCGCCGCCCTCGCACATGGTCTGCAGCCCCCAGCGGCATCCCGGCGTTCGAGTTCATGCAGTAGAGAGGTCATGAGCCGGGCCCCGGTCGCACCGATGGGGTGACCCAGCGCGATGGCCCCACCGTTCACATTGACCTTGGACATGTCCGCACCGGTCTCGCGCTGCCACGCCAGCACCACAGCGGCGAAGGCCTCATTGATCTCGATCAGGTCCATGTCGTCCAGGCTCATGCCCGTGCGTTCCAGCGCGTGACGGGTCGCGGCAATCGGCGCGGACAGCATCATCACCGGATCATCGCCGCGGGCAGAGATGTGGTGGATGCGCGCTCGCGGTGTGAGCCCGTACTTCTCGACGGCGCCCTCGGACGCGATCAACAGGACCGCGGCGCCGTCGGACATCTGTGACGCGCTGCCGGCCGTGTGCAGGCCACCCTCACGATGGGGTTCAGCGACCGGAGCTTCTTGAGATCGGGTTCGCGCGGTCCCTCGTCCGCGGAGAGCCCGGCCAACGGAAGGATCTCCCGATCGAAGCGGCCCTCCCGCTGGGCGGCCAGTGCGCGCTCGTGGGATTCCACGGCGAAAGCTCGAGCTCATCGCGCGTGAAGCCCCAGCGACGCGCCATCATCTCCGCACCTCGGAACTGGGAGATCTCCTGGTCGCCGTAGCGCTCGGCCCACCCGGTGGACCCGGTGAACGGATCCGGGAAACCGAACTTCTCGGCGGCCACGTTGGAGTACGTGAGCGGAATGCTCGACATGGACTGCACTCCACCGGCAACTACCAGGTCACTCGTGCCGCTCATGACGGCCTGCGCCGCGTAGCTGATGGCTTGCTGTCCCGAACCGCACTGCCGTTCGATGGTGCTGCCGGGAACCGCATGGGAGAGCCCGGCCGCAAGCCACGCGTTGCGGGCGATATCCATGGACTGCGGGCCCAGCTGATCGATGCACCCCAGGATCACCTCGTCGTAGTCCTGGGAATCGATGCCCTGCCGGTTCACCAGCTCCCGCAGCGGTGCGGCGGCCAGGTCGAGCGGATGAACCTCCGCGAGCCCCTTACCTCGGCGCCCCACGGGGGTGCGGACAGCATCAACGATGTAGGCCTCAGCCATGAACAGATCTCCGAACGGTCAGTTGAGTGGGGTGCGACAGACACACGTGATCAGCGCGGGGCCATGCGCAGGGCGCCGTCCATGCGCAGCGTGGTGCCGTTGAGGTAGTCGTTGTCCACGAACGTGGTCACGATGTGCGCGTACTCCGAGGGGCGGCCCAAGCGATGGGGGAAGGGCACCCCGGCGGCCAAACCGGCGCGGTACTCCTCGCTCACCGTGGCCAGCATGGGCGTCTCCACGATGCCGGGGGCCACGGTGTTCACACGGATGCCCAGGCTCGCCAGGTCACGAGCGGCAGTGATGGTCAGGCTGTGCACGCCGCCCTTGGACGCCGCGTATGCCGCCTGACCCACCTGTCCTTCGAATGCAGCCACGGAGGCCGTGTTCACAATCAACCCACGCTGGCCGTCCTCGTCCACGGGTTCCGTTTCCGCCATGGCCTGGGCGGCCAGGGTCAAAACGTTGAACGTGCCGAGCAGATTCACCCGGATCACGGTCTCGAACAGTCCCAGGTCGTGCGGTCCCTTCTTGCCCAGGATGCGGGCGGAGGGCGCAATGCCCGCGCAGTTGACCACGGTGCGCAAGGGGCCGA
>NZ_AJXN01000020.1 GCF_000286355.1 Kocuria atrinae C3-8
GCTAAGTCACTGCACCAGCCAGGCGTAGATACCGCCGAGCACCACCACGCCGTAGAGGAAACCCGCGATAACTTGTGAACCGCTGTGTGCCTGGAGTTTCGTGCGACTCCAACTCACGAGCAGAGCCACTGGAATGAACAGCAGTCCGACCGGACCCCAGGACACCGCAAGGACCACTACGGTGCCGCCCATCATCATGCCGTGACCCGAGACCTTCCACCACGGACTCACCACTGCCAATAGGGTGCCCGCCAGGACGGTTGATGCCAAAAGCCCCACGATTTCCACCGGGCCATTGAAATACAGGGTTGCGACGAGGAACCCCACCACCATGACCAGCGTCCCGATCATCACCGGCCGCCGATGCGATTTTTCACTCACATGGTGGTCCGTCAACACACCGCGCCGGACCAGCAGAAGCACCACGGTCAGCGGGACTCCACAGACGAAAACCGCAGCAGCGATACCCCACACCAATGACCATGCGCCCGGGATCGCACCCCACGGGAGCACCACGAGCAGTGCAGCCAGGACCAACGGCGGCTGGAAGATCTCCGACGCCCATCGAGCCCAGTCAGGAGCAGTTTTCACGCGCGACATGCTGGTCATTCAAACACGCGTGGCCGAGCCACCAAAGCTTGAGCCACCGTCATCCATCTGCCGCTTTCGACCGGCCCCAGCCTCACCGTGTGATCAGCCAACTCGGCAACGTCATTCGGATCGTGCGTGATGATCACTGCGGTTCTGTCCGCGAGCACGCGTTTGAGTACCTTTCGAATCTCCGGCCGAGCCGAGACATCCAGCGCGCTCAGGGGTTCGTCCAACAGCACCAGTTCCGGTTCCGCCGCCAACACTCGCGCGATTGCCACCCGCTGCGCTTGCCCGCCTGACAGTTGCTCCGGATAACGATCCGCGAACCGCTCCGCGCCCGCCTCACTCAACCAGTCACGTGCCGCCCGCCTCGAGGCCTTCCGACCCTCGCCCTTGCACCGCGGGCCGAAGGCCACGTTTTCCAACACACTCAGATGCGGGAACAACAACGGTTCCTGCGCCATCAGCGCCACGCCCCGTCGATGCGCCGGCGTCCACGTGCGGCTACGGCCTTTCCCCAGGTCGATGACGTCGCTCCCCGCCACCCGCACTCGTCCCCGGTCGGGTGCCAGGAGACCCGCAATCACCGCGAACACCGTTGACTTACCCACGCCGTTGGGCCCGATCAGGCCACCGTCTCACCAGGCCCTGCCCTGAGATCCGCATCCACGCCGCGTTCGGCAACGACTACGTGGGCTTCCACCCCGTCACGTTCCCGCCATCCGGCTTCCGGGTCCATGTGGAGACCCGGCACCTCGGCGGAGCCTGTCAGTCCGTCCGAAGTAACGGATACTCTCCGGCCCCGGTCGGTAGCGACTCCTCGACCGGACGCCGGTGAGGTCCCGGACCCATCGGCATCAATCGAACCCCGCTCGAGACGTCTGCTTCCCGCAACCAACCTGACAGCCCGGAGCGGAAGCCGGCGCCGCGGCGTCGTCGGGCGGGGGCCGAGAACCCGACAACCGCGACCGCCACGAGCACCAGCAAAAGCGACAGCGCTATAGCGGCATCCGGGTCGGTTTCGCGCTGCAGGTAGATCTCGAGTGGCAACGTGCGCGTGACCCCCTGCATGCTGCCGGCGAAGGTCAGGGTCGCACCGAACTCCCCCAAGCATCGCGCGAACGACAGCGCCGCCCCCGATGCAATGGCCGGAGCCACCAACGGAATCGTGATCCGCCGCATCGCGACGGTTGGCGATGCTCCCAGCCCGGCGGCCACTTCTTCATATCGGGTGCCCATCGTTCGCAACGCACCCTCGAGGGAGACCACCAAGAATGGCAGCGCCACAAACGTCTGCGCGAGCACCACCGCGGTCGTGGAGAAGGCAATCGAGATCCCGAGCGCTTCCAGTTGTCGACCCACGAACCCCAGTCGACCGAACGTGTACAGCAAGGCAATGCCACCCACCACCGGTGGCAGCACGAGCGGGAGAAGCACCAATGATCTGAGGATTCGCAAGCCCGCTAGTTGCACCCTGGCCAGCACTAACGCCAGCGGACAGCCCAGCACCACACACAACAGCGTGGAGATCAGGGCGGTCCGCAAACTCAGCCCAAGCGCCGTGAGCGAAGACTCGGACGTCAGCAAACCCCACAGGTTCGGCCAATCGACACGAAGCAGCATGCCCACCAGCGGCAAGAGGACAAACAGCGCCCCCAGCAGCGCCGGAACGAGCACCCATCCGGGCACCGTGCGGAAACGAGCACGCGTCACGGCGCCCGAACCCCTCGTCACCCAGAATGCTCTGACCACGCTCGCTCGTGAGCAGGTCGACAAACTCCCGTGCCGCCGTTGAGTTCAACGATTCCGGGAACGTCACCACCGGGTATCGATTGACGACGTCTCGCGAATGCGGAACCTCGATCATCTCCACTCGGTCCCCAGCTGCCTTGGCATCCGTGACGTAGACCAACCCCGCATCCGCCTGGCCCGACGTGACCTTGCCCAGAACATCTGTCACAGAAAGCTCCGAGCTCACGGGGTTCTGCTCTAAGCCATTCACCATTTCGAGTTCATCCGCGGCCGCTCCGCACGGCACTTCGGGCGCGCATCGCACGAAATTCACGCCGTCTTTACGCACGTCATCCAAGCCGGCAATATCGGCCGGATTGCCCTCTGGCACCACGAGCGTGAGCGAGTTGCTTGCGAAGATCTCCGGTTCACCGGTTGGCAGGTCCGAATCGGTCAACCGCTGCATGGTCCGCTCGTCAGCGGACGCAAAAACATCCGCCCGCGCCCTTCCTGCAGACGCTGCACCAGCCCGGACGATCCGCCGTAATCCACCATCACATCTACGCCTGGGTGCTCAGCCTCGAATTCCTCGGCCAGCCGGTCAAAGCTTCTGGTCAACGACGCCGCCGCATACACCGTCAGCCTTCCCTCCGCCGACGACGCCGCTCCCCCACTCTCCCTCGAGCTTTCGCTACTGTCCCCGACAGTTCCACACGCCGTGAGAATCAATGTGGCCGCGGCACTCAGCACGGCCAGCGTTGCCCGAGCCTTCACGAGAAATCTCCGGATTCGACAATCACCGTGGTCGCTTTGACCACCGCGGTGGCCACCGACCCCGGTTCGAGTTTGAGCTCTCGCACTGCTTCGGTGCTCATGAGCGAGACAATCCGGTGGGGACCGCACTGCATTTCCACTTGGGACATCACCTTGTCCGAAGTCACCGAGGTCACCAGTCCGACCAGCCGGTTCCGCGCCGACCCCTTACCGCTGTTGGGATCCTTGGGGTTCACCGCATTGCGTTTGGCCAGCTCGGCCAGCTCCACTCCGTCCACCACCGCGTGTCCGGACGCGTTCTGTTGACGCGTGAGCGTGCCCTGGTCGATCCACCGACGCACCGTGTCATCACTGACACCCAAGAACAGCGCCGCATCAGCCACCCGCAGAAGAGTCATGCGGCCAGACTATCCGCATCTGCGGACTCAGTCAGCGAAAGATTCCGTAAATTCGGAACCTTGCCGTCACCGAAGAATGTCCGCCAAGGACTTCATGAGGTCAAGAGCGTCCCGTTGTTGCTTGTAGGACAGCCACGGTTCGTGTTCATAGAGAGCAAATTGCACGGACACTTCCGCTCGCAGTTGGATCTCCTTCCGCGCAGACTCGGAGAGTTCGATCATCTTGAACCGCGCGTCAAAACAATCGGCTTGGTACTGCACAAGGCCCACCCCGTGGAGCTCTCTCACGTACTTGGACACCAGACTCTTGGACAATCGCGTCCCCCGCGCAATCCCGCTAACCGGTTCACCCGGATTCTCCGCGAGGTAATTCATCACCTCCATTTCCCCAGGTTTGAGTCGACCATCCCCCTCGGCGGGCACAGCCGCATCCGCCAACTCTTTGAGCCGCCGCGACAACCGATACACATCCACCACTCGCATGAGTCCAGAGAACCAACTGGCCCGACCTCACAGGCCTTCCGCGCACGGCATTGTGCATTTCGACGGATCTTTGGCATGTTCGCAATAGCCTGTGGAGTCCGAAACGCATGGGTACGGAGTGTTCATCAGTGCATGATCTCCGCGGGGCACATACTCTCCGAAAGCCGTGTACTGGTGCACTGCTTCGCGAGAAAGTGAGCGGAGACAGCGCGAAACCCGTCCACTGGTCAACGGTTTTTCGGGAGTATGTCCTCCCCGAAGAACGTCTCTCAGTGAACGGGTTTCGGTGACCGAGTTGTCGTGAAGCCGATTAGTGGAGCTTCAGCTGGATCACTCATCCTCATCAACAGTCATCGCCCGGCAAGGCGGTTCAACCGCTGTGGCTAAGCTTGATCCACCGATGAGCATGCTGGGCTTGGGTCGCAATTAAAGACGGGATG